>NZ_JBMDJD010000049.1:0-27040 GCF_057809015.1 Pseudomonas sp. FG6 | reverse complement strand
GGGTGATGACGGGATCGAACCGCCGACATTCTGCTTGTAAGGCAGACGCTCTCCCGGCTGAGCTAATCACCCTTTGCTTCGCTGAGGCCGCGAAATTTACGCAGGTGCTGAAGCTAAGTCAATAGCAGGATTGAAGTTTTTTCAAAACAGTTTCAAGCGGCAAGCTTCAAGCCACAAGTCAAAAGCACTCAATCCGCATTGACCTGCTTGCAACTTGTAGCTCGCCGCTCGAAGCCGCTGTCATTCATAAATCATTTTCTTGGTCATGCCGCCGTCCACCACGAACTCCTGGCCCGTGACGAAACCCGCGTTGCGCGACAGCAACCACGCCACCATCGCCGCCACGTCCTCTACGGTGCCCACCCTGCCCGCTGGATGCTGGGCGTGATCGGCGTCGCTCAGCGGCTCGGCGCGGCGCTGGGACAGGTCCCGTGCGTCGATCCAGCCGGGACTGACCGCATTGACCCGGATCTCCGGCCCAAGACTGATCGCCAAGGCATGGGTCAGGGCCAATAGACCCCCTTTGCTCGCCGCATAGGCTTCGGTGTCCGGTTCCGATTGCGCAGCCCGGGTCGAAGCCAGGTTGACGATGGCGCCATTGTGGGCGCGCAGGTATGGCGCACAGTGCTTGGCCAACAACATCGGCCCACCCAGGTTCACCGCCAGGACCCGATTCCAGTGAGCTAGGTCCAGGCTTTCCAGGGTGATATTGTGCGGGTCGGCGATGGCCGCGTTACATACCAGCGCGTCAAGTCGACCGAACTGCCCCAGCACCTGGGCGATACCCGTGGCAACCTGTGCCTCGTCCGCCACGTCCATGGCGATGAACCAGGCGTTATCGCCCAGGGTCTTTGCGACCTTGGAACCGCGCTCGCGGTCCAGGTCGGTCAGCACCACTTGCCAGCCTTCGCAGATCAGCCAGGCAGCAATGCCCAAACCGATGCCCCGTGCGGCCCCCGTAACCAGTGCAACCCGGCCATGAGTGCCGCTCGGCGGCGCTGCCAGTTCGATCACAAGGCAGCCAACCCACGGGCCAGGTCGGCTTGCAGGTCGGCGACATCTTCCAGGCCGACCGCGACGCGAATCAGGCTGTCGCGAATACCCGCCGCTTCACGCTCTTGAGGCGACAGACGGCCATGGGAGGTGGTGCTCGGGTGGGTGATGGTGGTCTTGCTGTCACCCAGGTTGGCCGTGATGGACACCAGGCGGGTCGCGTCGATAAAGCGCCAGGCGCCTTCCTTGCCACCCTTGACCTCGAAGCTCACCACCGCCCCGAAACCACGCTGCTGGCGCACCGCCAGGTCGTGTTGCGGATGGCTCTTGAGGCCGGCGTAATGGACCTTCTCGATGCCATCCTGCTGTTCCAGCCATTCGGCCAGCGCCTGGGCGTTGGCACAATGGGCTTTCATGCGCAGGCCCAGGGTTTCCAACCCCTTGAGGAAGACCCAGGCGTTGAACGGGCTGAGGGTCGGCCCGGCGGTGCGCAGGAACCCCACGACTTCTTTCATCTGCTCGCCACGACCGGCCACCACGCCGCCCATGCAACGGCCCTGGCCGTCGATGAACTTGGTTGCCGAATGCACCACCACGTCGGCACCCAGCTTCAGCGGTTGTTGCAGAGCCGGGGTGCAGAAACAGTTATCGACCACCAGCATCGCGCCCTTGGCGTGAGCGATCTCTGCCAAAGCGGCGATGTCCACCAGCTCGGCGAGCGGGTTGGAGGGAGACTCGACAAAGAGCAGCTTGGTATTGGCCTTGATCGCCGCGTCCCAACCGGACAGGTCCGCCAGGGGCACGTAATCGACCTGCACACCGAAACGCTTGAAGTACTTCTCGAACAGGCTGATGGTCGAGCCGAAGACGCTGCGCGACACCAGCACGTGGTCGCCGGCGCTGCACAGGCTCATCACCACTGCCATGATCGCCGCCATGCCAGTGGCGGTGGCCACGGCTTGCTCGGCGCCTTCCAGGGCAGCAATGCGCTCCTCGAAAGCCCGCACGGTCGGGTTGGTGTAGCGCGAATAGACGTTGCCCGGTACTTCGCCAGCAAAGCGTGCCGCCGCATCGGCTGCGGTGCGGAACACGTAGCTGGAGGTGAAAAACATCGGATCGCCATGTTCGGCTTCCGGCGTGCGGTGCTGGCCGGCGCGAACCGCCAGGGTATCGAACGCTACACCTTCGAGGTCGCTGTCCAGCCGACCGGCATCCCAATCCTGACTCATGCTGCCACTCCTGAAATCGTTTAAACGAAAACCGGCCCCTAAGGGCCGGTTCGTCAATCAGTTGTTGTAGAGATCGATGATCGCGCTGACCGCCTGAGTCTTGGCCTTGGACGCATCGTTACGTGCGTTTTCGATCCTGTTCAGGTAGGCCTCGTCGACGTCGCCGGTGACGTACTTGCCGTCGAATACCGCGCAGTCGAAATGCTCGATCTTGATCTTGCCGCCACCGACCGCTTCGATCAGGTCCGGCAGGTCCTGGTAGATCAACCAGTCGGCGCCGATCAGATCGGCCACTTCCTGGGTCGTGCGGTTATGAGCGATCAGCTCATGGGCACTCGGCATGTCGATGCCGTAGACGTTCGGGTAGCGCACGGCGGGGGCCGCCGAGCAGAAGTAGACGTTCTTGGCGCCAGCTTCGCGGGCCATCTGGATGATCTGCTTGCAGGTAGTGCCGCGCACGATGGAGTCGTCCACCAGCATCACGTTCTTGCCGCGGAATTCCAGTTCGATGGCATTGAGTTTCTGGCGTACGGATTTCTTCCGTGCAGCCTGGCCCGGCATGATGAAGGTACGGCCGATGTAGCGGTTCTTCACAAAGCCTTCGCGGAACTTGACGCCCAAGTGGTTCGCCAGCTCCAGGGCCGAGGTACGGCTGGTGTCCGGGATCGGGATGACCACGTCGATGTCGTGGTCCGGACGCTCGCGCAGGATCTTGTCGGCGAGCTTCTCGCCCATGCGCAGGCGCGCCTTGTAGACCGAGACGCCGTCGATGATCGAGTCCGGGCGCGCCAGGTAGACGTGCTCGAAGATGCAAGGGGTCAGGGACGGATTGGTTGCACACTGACGGGTGAACAACTGGCCGTCTTCGGTGATGTACACCGCTTCGCCCGGCGCCAGGTCGCGGATCAGGGTGAAACCCAGCACATCCAGGGACACGCTTTCGGAGGCAATCATGTACTCGACGCCTTCGTCGGTGTGGCGCTGGCCAAACACGATCGGGCGGATGCCATGGGGGTCGCGGAAACCGACGATGCCGTAGCCGGTGATCATCGCCACCACCGAGTAGCCACCGACGCAACGGTTGTGCACGTCGGTCACGGCGGCGAACACGTCTTCTTCGGTAGGCTGCAGCTTGCCGCGTTGGGCCAGCTCATGGGCAAACACGTTGAGCAACACTTCCGAGTCGGAGTTGGTGTTGACGTGGCGCAGGTCCGATTCGTAGATTTCCTTGGCCAACTGCTCGACGTTGGTCAGGTTGCCGTTGTGCGCCAGGGTGATGCCGTACGGCGAGTTGACGTAGAACGGCTGGGCCTCGGCCGAAGTCGAGCTGCCCGCGGTCGGATAGCGCACATGGCCAATGCCCATGTGACCGACCAGGCGCTGCATGTGACGCTGATGGAACACGTCACGCACCAGACCGTTGTCCTTGCGCAGGAATAACCGGCCGTCGTGGCTGGTCACGATACCGGCAGCGTCCTGGCCGCGGTGCTGGAGCACGGTTAGCGCGTCATACAGCGCCTGATTGACGTTCGACTTACCGACGATACCGACGATGCCACACATGCGACGCAACCCCTACTTAATGGATCTGAACTGAACAACACTCACTGCGGCGTTTTGGCCATCGGCAAGAGTTGTTCCTTGAACGGTATTTCAGCGGGTACGCTGATACCGCTGGCAAGCCACTGACTGCTCCAACCCAGGATCAGGTTCTTGGACCAGTCTGCGACCAATAGAAATTGTGGCACGAGCCGGGACTCCTGCCACCACTTGTCCTGCTGTACCGGCCCCAGGCTCAGCAGCCCGACGGCCACGACCACCAGCAACGCGCCACGCGCCGCGCCGAAGGCCATGCCCAGGAACCGGTCCGTCCCGGAAAGCCCGGTGACGCGAATCAGTTCGCCGATCAGATAATTGATCATTGCGCCAACCAGCAAGGTGGCGATAAACAAGATGGCACAGCCCGCAATCACGCGAGCCGATGGTGTTTCGATGTATCCGCCGAGGTACTGGGACAGCGAGCCACCGAACATCCAGGCTACCACTCCCGCGATGATCCAGGTCAGCAGCGAGAGCGCCTCTTTGACGAAGCCGCGACTCAGACTGATCAATGCGGAGATGGCGACGATCGCAACGATCGCCCAGTCAACCCAGGTAAATGGCACGGTGCAGCCTACAGACGGATAAGGCGGCGCATTTTAGCAGAGCGCAGGGCTGTCGGTAAGCTGCGTGATTCAAATCAAGTAAATCGCCGTTAACCGCGCTCTGGCTGGAAGCGCACCACGAACCCCTTGAGGTTCTGCTGGCGGCCGAGCAGGTCGCGCAGGCGGTCGGCTTCGGCGCGCTCGATCAGCGGGCCGACGAACACCCGGTTCTTGCCTTCGGCGGAACGGATGTAGGCGTTATAGCCTTGGCTGCGCAGGTTCTTTTGCAGGGCTTCGGCGCTTTCGCGACTGGTCAGGCTGGCCAGTTGCACCGACCAGCTGACCGACAGGCCGTTGGCATCCACGCGACTTTGCGTGGTGTCCGGCTTGGCGGGTGCAGCGGTAATCGGCTGGGAAGGCGCAGGCTTGGCTGCCGGCGCAGGTGCTGGCGCGACAGCCGGCTTGCTCGACGGCGCCGCGACAGGAGCCGCTGGGGCGCGGGCAGGTGCAATCGGCTGGGAAGGCGCAGCAGGTTGCCCGGCCAACTCCTCGTCGGTCGGAACAGGCTCTTGGGGCAAGACCTGCGGTTCAGGCACAGCCACAGGCTCGACCTGCACGGGCGCCATCGATGGCGCCTGCGGTGCAGCCGGGGCATCGACGATCACCTGGCGCTGCTCGTCCTGACGAGAAAACAGCATCGGCAGGAAAATCACCGCCAGGGCCACCAATACCAGTGCCCCTACCATGCGCTGCTTGTACGCCTTATCCAGCAATGCCATCTGCCGCCTCCTCCGTGGGGCGCCGGGCCAACCATTGAAGGGCCTCGGCTACACAAAAAAATGATCCGAACAGCAGAATCTCGTCATCGGCCGTCGCCAGGGCACACTGCCCCTCCAACGCCGCCGCCACGCTCGCATAGGCCTGCACCGCAGCACCGTGGCGCTGCAACGCTTCCTGCAGCTGCGCCGCCGGACGCGAACGCGGCGAATCCAACGGCGTGACTGCCCAATGCTGGACACTAGCACCCAACGCATCGACTACGCCATCCAGATCCTTGTCGGACAGCAGACCGAACACCGCCAGGCGTCGCCCGGCCACCGGACGGCGCGCCAAGCGCTCGGCCAGGTACAGCGCTGCATGAGGGTTGTGACCCACATCCAGCAAAAGGTTCAGGCGCTTGCCCTGCCAATCGAACTGACGGCGATCCAGACGCCCGACAACCCGAGTCGCCTGCAACGCCTTGACGATCTGACCGGCGTCCCAGCGCAACCCCAGCAACAGATAGGCCTGGAGCGCCAGCGCAGCGTTTTCCATCGGCAGGTCCAGCAGCGGCAGATCGTGCAGCTCCACGGGCTGGCCCTTGGCATCGCTGCCGCGCCATTGCCAATGCTGTTCGGTCATCGCCAGGTCGAAATCCCGCCCACGCAAGAAGAACGGGCAACCCAGTTCGCGAACCTTGTCCAGCAACGGCTGAGGCGGATTGAGATCGCCACACAGCGCAGGCGCACCCTGGCGAAAGATGCCGGCCTTTTCGAAAGCCACGGACTCGCGGGTGTCACCCAGGTAATCGGCATGATCCACGCCAATGCTGGTGACCAGCGCGATGTCCGCGTCCACCAGGTTGACCGCGTCCAGCCGCCCGCCCAGGCCGACCTCCAGCACCACTGCATCGAGACCGGCCCGGGCAAACAGCCAGAACGCCGCCAGGGTACCCATCTCGAAATAAGTGAGGGACGTCTCGCCCCGCCCGGCTTCCACCGCGGCAAAGGCTTCGCACAGCTCGGCGTCGGTGGCTTCGACGCCATTGACCTGCACACGCTCGTTGTAGCGCAGCAGGTGCGGCGAACTGTAGACCCCGACATTCAGGCCCTGGGCCCGCAACAGCGAGGCCAGGAAGGCGCAGGTCGAACCCTTGCCGTTGGTGCCTGTGACGGTGATGACCCGGGGCGCCGGCCTCGCCAGCCCCATGCTGGTCGCTACCGCTTGCGAGCGCTCCAGCCCCATATCAATGGCCGATGGGTGCAACTGCTCGAGGTAGGCAAGCCAGTCGCCCAGGGTACGTTGGGTCATAGGCCAGCAGGCGCCGGCGGAACCACGATCGGCTCGATCGGAGCCGCGACGAACTTCGGCGTCGGCAAGCCCATCAGTTGCGCCAACAGGTTGCCCAGGCGCGGACGCAGCTCCTGGCGATGAACGATCATGTCGATGGCGCCGTGCTCCAGCAGGAACTCACTGCGCTGGAAGCCTTCCGGCAGTTTTTCACGCACGGTCTGCTCGATCACGCGCGGACCGGCGAAGCCGATCAGGGCCTTGGGCTCGCCGACGATCACGTCGCCCAGCATGGCCAGGCTGGCGGAAACGCCACCATAGACCGGATCGGTCAGGACCGAAATGAACGGAATGCCTTCCTCACGCAGACGCGCCAGCACCGCAGAGGTCTTGGCCATTTGCATCAGGGAAATCAGCGCTTCCTGCATGCGCGCACCGCCGGAAGCGGCGAAGCAGATCATCGGGCAACGTTTTTCCAGGGCGTAGTTGGCAGCACGAACGAAGCGCTCGCCGACGATGGCCCCCATGGAGCCGCCCATGAAGGAGAATTCAAAGGCCGAAACCACCACCGGCATGCCCAGCAGAGTACCGCTCATGGACACCAGGGCGTCTTTTTCACCGGTCTGCTTCTGGGCCGCAGTCAGGCGGTCCTTGTACTTCTTGCCGTCGCGGAACTTCAGGCGGTCCACCGGCTCCAGGTCGGCACCCAGCTCAACACGGCCTTCGGCATCCAGGAAGATGTCGATACGGGCACGCGCGCCGATGCGCATGTGGTGATTGCACTTGGGGCACACGTCCAGGGTCTTTTCCAGCTCAGGACGGTACAGCACCGCTTCGCAGGATGGACATTTATGCCAAAGACCTTCGGGCACCGAGCTTTTCTTCACCTCGGAACGCATGATCGAAGGGATCAGTTTGTCTACCAACCAGTTGCTCATGCTTTCTTTCTCCAGTACCGGCGGCCCGAACGCTCTGGTTCGCGGCCCCGCGTATGCCCTTGAGCTAAATTCATTGTGCGGCGAGGTTCGAGAGCCACCACGGTCAGCGCGAAACATGACCTGCGTGCAACCCTATCGTCCCCAACCATCCCGGCAACCGCTGCACTGCGGCTGCCCTTCTCTATTGGCCCGCCCGGGGGCGGTGCCTGCCTGCGTCGTACAGTGCTGGTATGGACGGCGGCAGTCTGCCAGCCGTCACATTGACGACTGACAGCTGTGAACAGCCGCCATGAACGCGCGAATCTTCGCCGGATCCTTGATGCCCTTGCCTTGCTCCACCCCACCGCTCACGTCCACCGCGTAAGGACGCACCTGACGAATGGCCTCGGCCACGTTTTGCGCGGTCAAGCCGCCCGCCAGGATGATCGGTTTGTTCAGGCCCTGGGGCACCAGCGACCAGTCGAACGCTTCCCCGGTACCGCCGGGAACGCCCTCGACGTACGTGTCCAGCAAGATGCCACTGGCACTGGCGAACGCCTGGCAACTGGCCGCGATGTCATCACCGGCCTTGACCCGCAACGCCTTGATGTAGGGGCGATGCCAGCCTTCGCAATCGGCCGGGGTCTCGTCGCCGTGAAACTGCAACAGCGCCAACGGCACCGCGTCGAGTATCTCGCCCAACTCGCAACGACTGGCGTTGACGAACAGGCCCACAGGGGTCACGAACGGCGGCAAGGCCTGGATGATCGCCCTCGCCTGCTGCACCGTCACCGCCCGCGGGCTCTTGGCGTAAAACACCAGCCCGATGGCGTCGGCCCCGGCCTCGACCGCCGCCAACGCGTCCTCGACGCGGGTGATCCCGCAAATCTTGCTGCGAACGGCTGACATGGTGAGTAAAACCTCAGGCAAATCCGTGAAAGTCCCGGATGGTAGCAAATGCCGCGCAAGGCGTCAGCCGTCGAGTTCCGAGAAGCCCGTGAGGAAATGTGGCCCGATGTATCGTTCGGGCAGTTCGAACTCGTTGCGATATTCGACTTGCACCAGGTACAGGCCAAACGGATGCGCGGTGACCCCGCCAGAACGGCGAACGCGGCTGTCCAGCACCTCCTTGACCCATTCCACTGGCCGCTCGCCGGCGCCGATCGTCATCAGCACGCCCGCGATATTGCGCACCATGTGATGCAGGAACGCACTGGCGCGGATATCGAGCACGATCATCTTGCCGCGACGGGTCACGCGCAGGTGATGCAGCTCCTTGATCGGTGACTTGGCCTGGCATTGGCCGGCACGGAAGGCGCTGAAGTCATGGACCCCGATCAGGTACTGCGCGGCCTCGGCCATGCGCTCGACGTCCAGCGGGCGGTGGTTCCAGGTAATTTCTTCGTTCAGGTGCGCCGGGCGAATCTGATCGTTGTAGATCACGTAGCGATAGCGCCGGGCGATGGCCTTGAAACGGGCATGGAAATGCGCAGGCATGACCTTGGCCCAACTGACGCTGATGTCGTGAGGCAGGTTGATGTTGGCGCCCATCACCCACGCCTTCATCGAGCGCTCGACCTGGGTATCGAAATGCACCACCTGGCCACAGGCGTGCACGCCGGCGTCCGTGCGACCGGCGCAATGCAGCGACACGGGCGAGTCGGCGACTTTGGACAAGGCGGCTTCAAGGGTTTGTTGCACCGTTGCCACGCCGGAGGCCTGACGCTGCCAGCCGCGATAGCGCGAGCCCTTGTATTCAACGCCCAAGGCGATCCGAAAAAAGCCCTCGGCGGCCATTTCGGCTTCCGGGTTGTCTATGTTTGCCAAGGAATTACAGCCTGCTCAGTACGCGAAGGCGGGCATTATAAGGCGGGCGGTGCGGGATGCCAGTGCAACCGGTGAAGCGGGTTCAAGGGGCCGACCCTTGTGGCGAGGACAACGTGAATTACCCGCAAACAAAAACGGCAGCCTCATCGGCTGCCGTTCTCGTTACACCTATCACCTCACGCCAGGCGCGCCAGCATTTCCTGCGCTTCGCTCTTCTGGGTAGCGTCACCTTCGCTGAGGACTTCGCCGAGGATGTCCCGCGCACCATCGTTGTCGCCCATGTCGATGTAGGCCTGGGCCAGGTCGAGCTTGGTGGCGACTTCGTCGGTTCCGCCAAGGAAGTCGAAGTCCGGCTCTTCTTCGGCGCTTGCCAGGGCATCGTCGGCGGTGAAGGAAGGTTGGCCCAAGCCGGTGGACAGCTTATCCAGCTCCGCGTTGACATCGTCCAGCTCGGACTCGAAGGCATCCTTCGGCGCCTCTGGGACGTCCATCTCATCGGCCAGGGACAGATCGAAATCCGCCGGCAGTTCGAGATCGTCCGCCAGGGAGTCGGCCAAGACCGGCGCCTCACTCTCAGGCACATCCAGCCCCTTGAGGTCATCACCCAAGTCCAGCAGGAAGTCTTCATCCTCCAACGCAGGCGTCGGTGCGGGTGCCGGAGCATCGGCGCCCAAGTCCAGGTCCAGGTCGAAATCCGACAGATCGTCGAGGCTTTCGTTGATGTCGGTCTGCTGCTTGAGCACCGACTCGAAACTCAGGTCGTCGTCTTCCGGGAACGCGTCCAGCTCGACGACGGGCTCTGGCGCCGGCGCCACAGGCGCTGCCTCCAGGTCATCCAGGCTCAGGTCGAAGGCGCTGTCCAACTCTGCATCGCTTGGCGACGGGTCTTCCAACAGTTCCTTGACGTATTGGGCATCCAGCTCCGCAGCCACCGCCGCGGCGGCCAGCCCCGCACCGGCGGCGACGACCATGGACGGGAAACGACTCTTGAGCTGCTCGACCTGGGCGTGGTTGTCGCCGTTGGCCACCAACTGGCGCTCCTGGGCGACAAACGCATCACGGTCGCCCTGCTGGCCGTAGACTTCCATCAGCTTCAGGCGCAGGTCGCTGCGCTGAGGCTCGGCCTTGATGCCCTGCTCAAGCAGATCGGCGGCCTGGTTCAAGCGGCCACGGTCGATGTGGGACTGAGCCTGGGGCAGCACATCATCCGAACGCTCGGCGGCCGGAGCCACCAACGGCGCGGCGATCGGCGCTGTAACGACCACCGGTGCGACCGCAGGTGCTGGCTTGGGTGCGGGTGCTGGCGCAGGTGCTGGAGCCGGTTTCGGCTCAAGTTTGACGCTTGGCGCTGGAACCTCAATGCCCTCGAAACTGCTCGGGGGCAGGTCGAGCTCCGGGGAGAAGTCAGCCTCCTCCTCGAGGGCTCGCGCCATGCGCAGGTGTTTTTCGGCTTCCTGCTGGGCCTTGCGGCGACGCGCGAGCAACAGCAGGAGCAACAGCAGGACCACCGCCCCACCGCCAACCAGACCCAGCAGGATCGGGTTGGTCAGCAGGTCGTTGTATTTCTGCTCGTCGGAAGCGACCGGTGCAGGCTCCGCCGGAGCAGCAGGCGGCGCGACCTCAGGTGTCGCTTGAGGCGCGGGCGCCGGTACGGCTGCCGGGGCTTGTGGCGCCGGAGTCAGTTCGGCCGACATCGCCGGGGCGGACTCGCCGGCGGGAGGAACGGCGACACCTTCGGCCTGCATCTTGGCCAGTTGATTGTTCTTCAGCTCGATCAGGCGCTGCAGCTTGTCCAACTGGCTTTGCAGGTCCGCCATGCGGCTTTTCAGTTCTTCATTGTCGCGCCGGGCCGAATCGAGGCTTTCCTGGGTCACGGCCAGCTTGTTGCTCAGCGCCTGGGCGTCGCCAGCCTTGCCCTTGCCTTTGCCACCGGCCTTCGACGGCTCGGCCGACACCAGGCTCAGGTTGTCGCGACCGGCCACCTGGGCTGGCGCACCTTCACCGCGACCGCGCTTGGTTGCATCGAGCTGTTGCTGGCCCGCAGGCGCCGCACTCCGACGCCCCGAACGCCAGGCGGCGTTCTGTGCAGCCACTTCGGCGATGGCCTGGGGCTGTGGCAGGGCACTGCTTTGCACAGGATCCGGCAGGCGCAGGACCTGGCCGGTCTTGAGCAAGTTGATGTTGCCATTGATGAAGGCTTTCGGGTTCAGCGCCTGGATCGCCAGCATGGTTTGCTGGACCGACCCGCCGTTGCGCACCCTGGCAGCGATTTCCCACAGGGTATCGCGCGGCGTGGTGGTGTACTGCGACGACTTGGTCGCGCCCGTGACCGGCGTGGACACGACCTGCGACGGCTTCGCCCGGACCGCATCGGCGGCCTGGGGCGAGAATTTGGACGGATCGAGCAACACGCTGTAGTCGCGCAGCAGACGGCCGTTCGGCCATATCACCTGCACCAGGAACTTGACCATCGGTTCGGACAGCGGCTGGCTGGAGGTGATCCGCAGGACGCTCCTGCCATTGGCATTGATCACTGGCGTGAAGGCCAGGTCATTGAGAAAGGCCTGGCGATCGACACCGGCCTTGGCGAAGTCATTGGGCGAGGCCAGGCTCGGCACCACTTCGGCGGCAGTCAATTGCTGGACATCGAGCAACTCGATCTCGGCGACCAGGGGCTGGTTCGGCGTCGATTTCAGGGTCAGCTCCCCGAGCCCGAGCGCTTGCGCCATACCGGAGGACAGCGCCGAGGCGGCCGCTATTGCTAACACCAGTTTGCGAACTTGAACCATAGCCTCTTCCTTTGTTTGAACATTCCTCGGCCAGCGAGAAGGTATTGATGTCGCTGCCGCAAGGCATTGCGTGCGAGCCCGAAACGACAGTGCGCGCGATCATTTCACTCATGCCCCGGGAAAGTCCCCCGTAGGGATGTTCGCCTTCAGCATCCTGACCAAGCATAGCGCCCGGCTAGAACCATTCGACAAATTGACGCCAAGTATCTTTTACGGCAAGTCTTTTATCAACAACTCAGCCACCTGCACGGCGTTGAGCGCCGCGCCCTTGCGCACGTTATCCGACGTCAGCCACATATTGAGTTCCGCCGGATCGTCGATACCGCCACGTACCCGGCCGATGTAGACCACATCCTGCCCCACTGCATCGCCCACCGGGGTCGGGTAGTCACCCGCCTCCACCAGCTCGATGCCGGGCGCCGTTTCCAAGGCCGCGTTGACTTTCGCCAGGTCGATCGCGCGCGCAGACTGCACAGTCACGCTAAAGCTATCGCCAAAAAACACCGGGGCTTGAATGCAAGTCACTGAAATTTTTAATAAAGGTTGATTCAACACCTGGCGCAGCTCGCGAACCAGGCGTTTTTCCAGCTGCGTATGACCCTGCTCGTCCGGGGTGCCGACCTGGGCCAACAGATTGAACGCCACCTGTCGGTCAAAGAATGCGGGCTCCAGGGGCCGGGCGTTGAGCAGCTCGGCGGTCTGGCGCGCCAGTTCAGTGACGGCGGCGCGCCCCAGGGCCGACACGGCCAGGTTGGCGGTGACGCTGATGCGCTGCGCATCGACACAGTCGCGCAGCGGTGCCAGGGCTACCGCCAATGTGGTGGCCGAAGCGCTGGGGCTGCTGACCTGAAACGGTTTGCCCAGGCCGGTGAGCCGGTGCGCGTTGGCTTCCGGCACGATCTGCGGCGCCTGCTCCGGCGGCAGCGCGCCAGACAGATCGACCAACGCACAGCCGGCCGCCGTGGCGCGCGGCGCGAAGCTCAAGGTCACCGCTGGGCCGGCGGCGAAGAATGCCAGTTGGACTTTGCTGAAATCGAACGCGTCGACTTCACGCACCCGCACGTTCTTGCCGCGAAACATCACCGAACTGCCCGCCGACTCACCGCTGGCCAGCAAGTGCAGATTGCCGATCGGAAAGTCTCGCTCTTCAAGCACCTGGACGAGGGTTTCGCCGACAGTGCCGGTGGCGCCGATCACGGCAATATCAAAGGACTGGCTCATGGGTCTACCTCAGGTAAAACGTGGGGAGCGGCACTTTACCGGGTGGTTGGCGGGCAAGCAATTGAACACAAGAGAACCTGTGGCGAGGGAGCTTGCTCCCGCTCGGTTGCGCAGCAACCGCTAGAGTTTTGGGGCTGCTTCGCCCGAGGCGTCGGACCGTCCCAGCGGGAGCAAGCTCCCTCGCCACAGAGAACTCACCAAACCGACATAAAAAAACCCGCACCTCTCACAAGGCACGGGTTCTTTCACAGCCGCAATCGATCAACGCTCGAGCAGGATCCGCAGCATGCGGCGCAGCGGTTCGGCCGCGCCCCACAGCAGCTGGTCGCCGACGGTGAAGGCACCGACGAACTGCGAACCCATGTTCAGCTTGCGCAGGCGACCCACCGGCACATTCAGGGTGCCGGTGACCTTGGTCGGGCTCAGCTCCTGCATGCTGGTCTCGCGGTTGTTCGGCACCAGCTTGACCCAAGGGTTGTGCTGGCTGATCAGCCCTTCGATGTCGGCGATCGGCACGTCCTTGTTCAGCTTGATGGTCAGCGCCTGGCTGTGGCAGCGCATGGCACCGATGCGCACGCAGATGCCGTCCACCGGGATCGGGCTCTTGAAACGGCCCAGGATCTTGTTGGTTTCGGCCTGGGCCTTCCACTCTTCACGGCTCTGGCCGTTAGGCAGCTCCTTGTCGATCCATGGGATCAGGCTGCCGGCCAGTGGCACACCGAAGTTCTCGGTCGGATAGGCATCGCTGCGCATCGCCTCGGCGACCTTGCGGTCGATGTCGAGGATGGCGCTGGCCGGGTTGGCCAGGTCATCGGCGACAGCGGCGTGGGTTGCGCCCATCTGCCGGATCAGCTCACGCATGTTCTGCGCGCCGGCACCGGACGCCGCCTGATAGGTCATGGCACTCATCCATTCCACCAGGCCAGCCTCGAACAGGCCGCCCAGGCCCATCAGCATCAGGCTGACGGTGCAGTTGCCACCGATGTAGTTCTTGGTACCGGCATCGAGCTGCTGGTCGATGACCTTGCGGTTCACCGGATCGAGGACGATCACCGCGTCATCCTGCATGCGCAGGCTGGAGGCGGCATCGATCCAGTAGCCCTGCCAACCGGCTTCACGCAGCTTGGGGAACACTTCGCTGGTGTAGTCGCCGCCCTGGCAGGTCAGGATCACGTCGAGGGTCTTGAGCTCTTCAATGCTGTAGGCATCCTTGAGCGCACCGGTGTCCTTGCCCACGGACGGGCCTTGGCCACCCACATTGGAAGTGGTGAAAAACACCGGTTCAATGAGATCGAAATCCTGCTCTTCCAGCATACGCTGCATGAGCACGGAACCGACCATACCGCGCCAACCGATCAGACCTACACGTTTCATCGCAACTACACCTATACAAAAGTGGGCCACCGTCAAAGCAGTGGGCCCGAAAGATTACAGATTCCGCAGCGCCGCGACTACTGCATCGCCCATTTGCTGCGTACCGACTTTGGTACAACCTGCCGACCAGATGTCACCGGTACGCAAGCCCTGGTCCAGCACCACACTGACAGCCTTCTCGATCGCGTCGGCCGGTCCGTTGAGGTTGAAGCTGTAGCGCAGCATCATCGACACCGACAAGATCGTCGCCAACGGGTTGGCAATGCCCTGCCCGGCAATGTCCGGCGCCGAACCGTGGCACGGCTCGTACATGCCCTTGTTGTTGGCGTCCAGGGAGGCGGACGGCAGCATGCCGATGGAACCGGTGAGCATCGACGCTTCGTCGGACAGGATGTCGCCGAACATGTTGTCGGTGACGATCACGTCGAACTGCTTCGGCG
The DNA here is from genome assembly GCF_057809015.1 of Pseudomonas sp. FG6. Taxonomy (NCBI): domain Bacteria; kingdom Pseudomonadati; phylum Pseudomonadota; class Gammaproteobacteria; order Pseudomonadales; family Pseudomonadaceae; genus Pseudomonas; species Pseudomonas sp. FG6. The sequence continues at coordinate 12,057 of NZ_JBMDJD010000049.1, read as the reverse complement.
CGCGCACCAGTTGCATGGCGGCATTGTCGACGTACATGTGGCTCAGCTCGATGTCCGGGTAATCCTTGGCCACCTGCTCGACCACTTCACGCCACAGTTGGCTGGACGCCAACACGTTGGCCTTGTCCACCGAGCACAGCTTCTTGCCACGCACACGGGCCATGTCGAAGCCGACCCGGGCGATACGGCGGATTTCGCTTTCGCTGTACGGCAGGGTGTCGTAGGCCTGGCGTTCGCCATTATCCAGCTCACGGGTGCCACGCGGGGCGCCGAAGTAGATACCGCCGGTCAGCTCGCGAACGATGAGGATATCCAGGCCCGAGACGATTTCCGGCTTCAGGCTCGACGCATCGGCCAGTTGCGGGTAGAGGATCGCCGGGCGCAGGTTGCCGAACAGGCCCAGTTGCGCACGGATCTTCAACAGGCCGCGTTCAGGGCGGATGTCACGCTCGATCTTGTCCCACTTCGGGCCACCGACGGCGCCCAGCAGCACAGCATCGGCCGCACGGGCACGGTCCAGGGTTTCATCGGCCAGGGGCACGCCGTGCTTGTCGATGGCCGCGCCGCCGATCACGTCGTGGCTGAGCTCGAAACCCAGGCTGTACTTGGTGTTGGTCAGCTCCAGCACCTTCACCGCTTCGGCCATGATTTCCGGACCAATGCCATCGCCAGGGAGAATCAGAATCTGCTTGCTCATGCTTTCCTCGTTTGCTCTGTCAGCGCGCCCCAGGCTGGGTGCCTTTGGGCGGGCCGGAAAATGATGTTACCGCTCGGCCCACAGCACCAGTACGTCTGTACTGAACGAACCATCGGCCTCAATCTCGAAATATTCACGCACTTCATCGCCCATCGAGCGCTGCAACTCAAGGATGGCCGCGCGCAGCACTTCGGGAGTGCGCATGCGGTCGACCCAGGAGCGGTATTCCAGGCGCAGGCGCTGGCGCGAGGTGCTGCGGGTGTGCAGCCCCGCGTCACTGACCTGGCGCAACCATTCGCAGGCCGAATAATCACGCACATGGCTGGTGTCGCGCAGCACTTCGATGCTTTGCAGGTAAGTGTCCAGCAACGGCATGCCCGGCGACAGGATGTCGATGAACGCCACCACCCCGCCCGGCTTGAGCACCCGGCGCACTTCCCGCAAGGCCAGGCCCAGGTCGCTCCAATGATGCGCCGAATAGCGGCTGAACACGAAGTCGAACTCACCGTCGGCGAACGGCAGGCGCTCGGCGGCCCCGCGCACCGTGGCGATATTGCCCAGGCCACGCTCTGCGGCGGCCGCCGCCACCACGTCGAGCATCTGCTGGGACAGATCATAGGCCACCACTTCACCGGCCAATGGCGCCACGTGGAAACTCACGTGACCGGCGCCGCAACCCAGGTCCAGCACACGAGCATCGCCACGACCGGCCAGCGCAGCCTGTAGCAGCGCGAACTCGGCGCCCTGGGCGTGCACGGCACTGCTCAAGTAGGCCGCGGCCTGTTCACCGAATTGCTTTTGTACAACCTGACTGTGGGCGGTGCTGGTCATGGGGACTTCCTTTTTAGGTTTAGCCTTGTATAGCCAGAGCTGACTACATCAATCTCACATCAATCAAGCATCCCGAAACAACCAAGGCTGGCTCGCCCGATGCTTGGCTTCGAACGCCGCAATGGCGTCTCCGTCCTGCAAGGTCAGGCCGATGTCGTCCAGGCCATTGAGCAGGCAATGCTTGCGGAAGGCGTCGATCTCAAAGCTCAGGACCTTGCCGTCGGGACGGGTCACGGTCTGGGCGGCCAGGTCGATCTGCAACTGATAACCCGGGTTCGCCTCGACCTGCTGGAACAGCTCATCGACTTGGGCGTCGCTGAGGATGATCGGCAGCAAGCCGTTCTTGAAGCTGTTGTTGAAGAAGATGTCGGCGTAGCTCGGCGCGATGATGCTGCGGAAACCGTACTCTTCCAGGGCCCACGGCGCGTGCTCGCGGCTGGAACCGCAGCCGAAGTTCTCACGGGCCAGCAACACGCTGGCGCCTTGGTAACGCTCGGCGTTGAGGACGAAATCCTTGTTCAGCGGGCGCTTGGAGTTGTCCTGATACGGCTGGCCGACATCCAGGTAGCGCCACTCATCGAACAGGTTCGGGCCGAAGCCGGTGCGCTTGATGGACTTCAAGAACTGCTTGGGAATGATCTGGTCGGTGTCGACGTTGGCACGATCCAAAGGCGCGACAAGACCGGTGTGCTGGGTAAAAGCTTTCATGCTGCGCTCCTTCAGATCAATTCGCGGACGTCGACGAAACGGCCGTTGACAGCCGCCGCCGCGGCCATGGCCGGGCTCACCAGGTGCGTACGACCACCGGCGCCCTGACGCCCTTCGAAGTTACGGTTGGAGGTGGACGCGCAATGCTCGCCCGACTCCAGGCGGTCCGGGTTCATCGCCAGGCACATCGAGCAGCCTGGCTCACGCCATTCGAAACCGGCCTCGAGGAAAATCTTGTCCAGGCCTTCCGCTTCCGCCTGGGCCTTCACCAGCCCCGAGCCCGGCACCACGATGGCCTGCTTGATGGTCGAGGCAACCTTGCGGCCCTTGGCGATCACTGCGGCCGCGCGCAGGTCTTCGATCCGCGAGTTGGTGCAGGAACCGATGAACACGCGGTCGAGCTGGATGTCAGTGATCGCCTGGTTGGCGCTCAAACCCATGTATTTCAGTGCGCGAACGATGGAGTCGCGCTTGACCAGGTCCAACTCCTTGGCTGGATCCGGCACATTCTGGTCCACGGCCAAGACCATTTCCGGGGACGTACCCCAGCTGACTTGCGGCTTGATTTGCGCGGCATCGAGCTCGACCACGGTGTCGAACTTGGCATCGGCATCGGAGACCAGGTCTTTCCAGGCTTCGACCGCCATGTCCCATTCGGCACCTTTCGGGGCGAACGGACGACCCTTGACGTACTCCACGGTTTTTTCATCGGCGGCCACCAGGCCAACGCGGGCCCCGGCTTCGATGGACATGTTGCAGATGGTCATGCGGCCTTCGACGGACAAGTCGCGGATCGCGCTGCCGGCAAACTCGATGGCATGGCCGTTGCCGCCGGCGGTGCCGATCTTGCCGATCACGGCCAGGACGATGTCCTTGGCGGTCACGCCGAACGGCAATTTGCCTTCGACCACCACCCGCATGTTCTTCATTTTCTTGGCGACCAGGCACTGGGTGGCGAGCACATGCTCGACCTCGGAGGTGCCGATGCCGTGGGCCAAGGCCCCGAAGGCGCCGTGGGTCGAGGTGTGCGAGTCGCCGCAGACCACGGTCATGCCAGGCAAGGTTGCACCCTGCTCCGGGCCAATGACGTGGACGATGCCCTGGCGCACGTCGTTCATCTTGAATTCGACGATGCCGTATTCGTCACAGTTGTCATCGAGGGTCTGGACTTGCAGGCGCGAGACCTGGTCGACGATGGCGCCGATGCCGCCCTTGCGCTCCGGCGTGGTCGGTACGTTGTGGTCCGGGGTCGCGATGTTGGCATCGACGCGCCAAGGCTTGCGCCCGGCCAGGCGCAGGCCTTCGAAGGCTTGCGGCGAGGTCACTTCATGGATGATGTGACGATCGATGTAGATCAGCGCCGAGCCATCGTCGCGCTGCTTGACCAAATGCGAATCCCAGAGCTTGTCGTAGAGCGTTTTGCCGGCCATCAGACGGTTCCTCATCAGCTTGTTTCTATGCCCCGGGTCTTGAGCGATTCAATAACCCTTTGGCTTGTGAGGCTGATGCTATGGGGTTACATTGAATAACTCAAATTCATATTTTTTATACTTTGCATAACCAACTGGAATTCGACCAGGACGGACATGGACCTCGCCAACCTCAACGCTTTTATCGCCATCGCCGAGACAGGCAGTTTCTCCGCGGCCGGCGAGCACCTGCACCTGACCCAACCGGCCATCAGCAAGCGTATTGCCGGGCTGGAACAGCAACTCAAGGTGCGCCTGTTCGACCGGCTGGGCCGTGAAGTGGGCCTGACCGAAGCCGGCCGGGCCCTGCTACCACGGGCCTATCAGATCCTCAACGTGCTGGACGACACCCGTCGCGCGCTGACCAACCTGACCGGCGAAGTGAGCGGGCGCCTCACGCTCGCCACCAGCCACCACATCGGGCTGCATCGCCTGCCGCCGCTCTTGAGGGAGTTCACCCGACGCTACCCACAGGTCGCGCTGGATATTCAGTTCCTGGATTCGGAAGTGGCCTACGAGGAAATCCTCCATGGCCGGGCGGAACTGGCGGTCATCACCCTCGCCCCCGAGCCCCATGCACTGATGCGCGCCACACCCGTGTGGGACGACCCCTTGGATTTTGTGGTCGCGCCGGAGCACGCCTTGCTGGAAAGCGGCGCGGTGAGCCTGGCGGACATCGCCTTGCACCCGGCGGTGTTCCCCGGTGGCAACACCTTTACCCACCACATCGTTCGACGCCTGTTCGAGGCCCAGGGCCTGACGCCGAACATCGCCATGAGCACGAATTATCTGGAAACCATAAAAATGATGGTCTCCATCGGCCTGGCCTGGAGCGTCTTGCCGCGCACCATGCTCGATGAACAGGTCGCGCGCATTCCTTTGCCGGGCATACAACTCAGTCGCCAGCTAGGCTATATCGTGCACACCGAACGGACGCTGTCGAACGCTGCACGGGCTTTCATGGCCCTATTGGATGCACAAATCGATCTGCCAGGGACAACGGCATAAGTTGTGCTAATCCTATAGAGCCGCCATCCCTGTGCCTAATGCCCAAACCTGCTCAAGGCCTGCCAGATAATGCCCAAACCCGCTGACCCTCTACCGCCCCTGCCGCGTATCCAGGCGCTTGATCCCAAGCGTTCCGAGCAAAGCTGGGACAGCGCGCCGCAGTTGCTGGCCGCGCTGAATGGCGCGCGGCTGGGCGCCTGGTCGTGGGACATCGACACAGGGCGAATCAGCTGGTCCCGGGGCACCCAGGCGCTGTTCGGCTTCGACCCGCGCCAGCCGCTGCCAGCGGATGTCGATTACCTGGACCTGTTGCTACCCGAGGACCGGGCCAAGGCCATTCGCGCGTTCCATGCCGCCGTGGTCGGCGCGCCACTGGAACAGGCCATGCACCATCGCATCGTCTGGCCGGACGGTAGCTTGCACTGGCTGGAGATCAGCGGCAGCGTGCAGCCCGACAAGCATGGCCGCCCGCGCATGATCGGGGTGATCCGCGAGATCACCCATCAACGCGAACGGGAGCAGGCGCTGCGCAGCTCGGAGAAGCGGTTCGCGACCTTGTTCCACCTGAGCCCGAACATGGTGTTGCTGACCCGCCAGGAAGATGGGCTGATCAGCGAAGCCAATCGATATTTCGAAAGCCTGTTCGGCTGGCCGCTGCACGATGTGATTGGCCGTACCACCCTGGAGCTGGGCTTATGGGTCGATCCCGGGCAGCGGGTAAAACTGATCGAAGCCATCAAGGCCAAGGGCGAGCTGTCGAGCATGGAGGTCGAGCTGCGGGCCAGCAACGGCCAGGTCCACAACGGCCTTCTCAGCGCGCAGAAAGTCGAAATCGAAGGCCAGCCCTACCTGCTGAGCACCTTCCTCGACACCACCGAACGCAAACTGGCCGAACAGGCCCTCAAGGACAGCCAGGAGCGCCTCGATCTGGCCCTGGACTCGGCACAATTGGGCACCTGGGACTGGCACATTCCCAGCGGCATGCTCTACGGCTCGGCCCGCGCCGCGCAGCTGCATGGCCTGGAGCCCAAACCGTTTCACGAGTCGTTCGATGCGTTCTTCGATGGGGTCCCCACTGAAGAACGCAACAACATGCGCAACGCCTACCGCAGCCTGCGCGAAGGCCCGGCGGGCAATTATCAATTGACCTACCGCGTGCAATTGCCTGACGGCAGCTCCCGTTACCTGGAGAGCCGCGCCCGCCTCTATCGCGACGACGACGGCAACCCCTTGCGCATGGCCGGGACGTTGCTGGACATCACCGACCAGGTTGAACGCGAACAGAGCCTGGCGGTCTCGGAGGAGAAGTTCGCCACGCTGTTCCAGGTCAGTCCCGACCCGATCTGCGTGACCCAGCAGGAGTCGGGGCACTTCCTGGAGATCAACTCCAGCTTCACGCAAACCTTCGGCTGGACGGCGAGCGATGTGATCGGCCTCACCGCCGACGAAATCGGCCTGTGGGACGCCTCGGGCAGCAGCCTGCAGCGCATCGAGCGGGTGATCCGCGAACAATCGCTGAGCAACGTCGCCATCATCGTCCACCACAAGAACGGCCAGCCGTTGACCTGCGTGATCTCCAGCCGGCAGATCAACGTGGGCAACCAGCCCTGCATCGTGACCACCCTGCGCGACATCACCCAACAGCAGCGTTCCGAAGCGGCCCTCAAGGCCAGCGAGGAGAAATTCGCCAAGGCGTTTCACTCCAGCCCCGACGCCATCACCATCACCGAATGCGAAAGCGGTCGCTACCTTGAGGTCAACGATGGCTTCTGCCGCCTGACTGGCTACCGCGCCGACGAAGTGATCGGCCACACAGTCTACGAAGTGGGCATCTGGGCGGAAGAAAAGCAGCGCACGGCGCTGTTGGCCGAACTGCAACTCAAGGGCCGGGTGCTTCACCAGGAAATGCTTGGGCGCAACAAGCGAGGGGAGATCCTCACGATGGAAGTGTCGGTCGAGCCCATCACGCTCAACGAAACGGCCTGCCTGTTGCTGACGGCCCGGGATGTCAGCCTGCTGCGCAACGCCGAGGCGCAGATCCGTCACCTGGCCTACCACGACCCGTTGACCAACCTGCCCAACCGGGCCTTATTGCTGGACCGGTTGAGCCAACAGATTGCCCTGCTCAAGCGCCACAACCTGCGTGGCGCCCTGCTGTTTCTCGACCTGGATCACTTCAAGCACATCAATGATTCCCTCGGCCATCCGGTGGGCGATACGGTGCTGAAAATCATCACGGCGCGCCTGGAGGCCAGCGTGCGCCTGGAAGACACCGTCGCGCGGCTGGGCGGCGACGAGTTCGTGGTGCTGCTCAGCGGCCTGGAAGGCACCCGTGCCGAGGTCAGCGAACAAGTGCAGCGCCTGGCCAACACCGTGCGCGAACTCCTTTCCGAGCCGATGTTCCTCGACGGCCAGCGGTTGCAGGTGACACCCAGCATCGGCATCGCGCTGATCCCCGACCATGGCGCCACACCCACAGACCTGCTCAAGCGTGCCGATATCGCGCTGTATCGCGCCAAGGATTCGGGGCGCAACACCTCGCAGATGTTCCACGCCTCCATGCAGAAAGCCGCCAGCGAACGGCTGCGCATGGAAAACGATCTGCGCCAGGCCTTGGCTCGTGGTGAGTTCAGCCTGCACTTCCAGCCACAGGTCGACGCCCGGGACAATCGCATCATCGGCGCCGAAGCCTTGGTGCGCTGGCATCACCCGGAACTGGGTGCGCAATCGCCGAACGAATTCATCAAGGTATTGGAAGACAGCGGGCTGATCCTGGAGGTCGGGACCTGGATCCTCGACGAAGCCTGCGATGGCTTCAAGCAACTGATTGCCAGGGGCAAGGTCGATCCACAGCGATTCAGCCTGTGCGTGAACATCAGCCCGCGGCAGTTCCGCCAGAGCGACTTCGTCGAACGCATCGAAAACAGCCTTGCCAACCATGGCCTGCCCAGCACCATGCTCAAGCTGGAAATCACCGAAGGCATCGTGATCCAGAACCTGGACGACACCATCGGCAAGATGCGCCGCCTCAAGAAACTGGGGGTGAGCTTTGCCATGGACGACTTTGGCACCGGTTATTCGTCGCTGACCTACCTCAAGCGCCTGCCCGTGGACACGCTGAAAATCGACCAGTCATTCGTGCGCGACGCCACCAGCGACCCCAACGACGCCGAAATCATCCGCGCCATCGTCGCCATGGCCCATAGCCTCAACCTGGAAATGATCGCCGAGGGCGTGGAAACCCTGGAGCAATTGCAATTTCTGCAGGGCTTGGATTGCCATTTGTACCAGGGTTACCTGCACAGTCGGCCGTTGCCGTTGGAGGCGTTTGAGCGGTTGTTGCCGTAGCCCTTACAGCAGGACAAGGGGCTTTTTGTGGCGAGGGAGCTTGCTCCCGCTCGAGTGCGCAGCGCTCGCAAGCTTTTGGGGCCGCTTCGCGACCCAGCGGGAGCAAGCTCCCTCGCCACAATGATGTCCCACAGTAGAATCCCGGACATGAAAAAGGGCGCCATTTGGCGCCCTTCTTCAGTTGCAATGCATCAGTTTTGCAGCGCGGGTTGCTGCTGCGCTCCGTTGATCGGGATGCGCTTGGCTTTGGCCTCTTCCGGAATCACCCGCAGCAGGTCGATGCTCAACAGACCGTTGCTCAGGCCGGCGGACTTGATCTCGATATGATCTGCCAATCGGAAGGACAGCTTGAACGCACGCTGGGCGATGCCCTGGTGCAGGTAGGTCACGCCGTCGTTGCTGGCCTCGCGCTTGCCACCGCTGATGGTCAACACGCCTTTTTCTACCTGAAGGTCCAGGTCTTCTTCCCGGAACCCGGCGGCGGCGACCACAATGCGGTATTGGTCATCACCGTACTTTTCCACGTTGTAGGGTGGATAGCTGCTGCCTGGCTCGTTGCGCAGGGCGGTTTCGAACAGGTCGTTGAAACGGTCGAAGCCCACCGAGGAACGGAACAGAGGGGCCAGCGAAAATGCAGTACTCATGGTTCAAATCTCCTGAAAAGTTCAGCAAGGTTTTTTGTCTCCGCGACCCGAATTCGGCATCGCGTAACCCCTATCTAGGGTCCGCCAAATACTTTTCAAGAGCTTTTTTTGAAATTTTTTTCAGGCCGCTTCGGTGCGCTGCACACCCAGCAAATGCCCCACCGCGTCCAGCTCGGTTTCACGGCGCAACGCCGTAAACAACGCCACCGCTTCAGGGTAATTGCGGGTCAGCATCGCCAGCCACTGCTTCAAGCGACCCGGCGCCTGGCGCGGCGTCAGTTGCTCGACCACCTGCACCCAGAAGTCCTGGAGCATCGGCTGCAACTCGGCCCAGGTCATCTCGACCACCTCCTCACCGGCTCGGGCCGCGGCGATCTGCCGGGCCAGGTCAGGACGGGAAACGAGGCCGCGACCGAGCATGATGTCCTCGACCCCGCTGATCTCGCGGCAACGGCGCCAGTCTTCCACACTCCAGATATCGCCGTTGGCGAACACCGGCACCTTGACCACGTCCTGGACCCGGGGGATCCACTCCCAATGGGCCGGCGGCTTGTAGCCGTCGACCTTGGTCCGCGCATGCACCACGATGTGCGCCGCGCCACCTTCAGCGAGGGCCGTGGCGCACACCAGCGCACCGTCGGGGCTGTCGAAGCCCAGGCGCATCTTGGCGGTGACCGGAATGTGCTTCGGCACGGCGCGGCGCACGTGCTCGACAATTTCGTTAAGCAGCTCCGGCTCCTTGAGCAACACCGCCCCACCCCGGGACTTGTTCACGGTCTTGGCCGGGCAGCCGAAGTTCAGGTCGATGACCTCAGACCCCAACTCACAGGCCAAGGCAGCATTTTCTGCCAGGCACACTGGATCAGACCCAAGCAACTGCACCCGCAGCGGCACGCCGGCAGCCGTCTGGGCACCGGTCAACAGCTCGGGGGCAAGCTTGTGGAAATAGGCGGGTGTGAGCAGACGGTCATTGACGCGGATGAACTCGGTCACACACCAGTCGATACCACCGACGTGGGTCAGGACATCCCGCAGGATGTTGTCGACCAACCCCTCCATGGGTGCCAAGGCAATTTGCATGGAAAAACACACTCAACGAAAAAACGTGCGGCAGTTTACCGGATTTTACCCATGCCATCGGCAATTCACCGTGGGAGCAAAGCTTGCTCGCGATAGCGGTGGGTCAGTCTACGAAAATGCCAGATGGCTTCAGCGCCGGACCGTAGCCCTCGATGAATTCCGGCGGCATGCGCTTGGGCCGGCCGGTGGACAGTTCGATGCAGACGAAGGTGGTCTGGGCCCGCAGCAAGGTGGTGTTGTCGCTGGGGCGGATCAGTTGGAAATGCCGGGTCATTTTCAACCGCTGATCCCAGTCGACGATCCAGGTCGCCAGCTGCAACTCGTCGCCTTCGTAGGCGGCCGACAGGTAATCGATTTCGTGACGCACCACCGCCATGGCCCGATCGAGGCGGCGATATTCCACCAGGTCCAGCCCCAGGCGCTGGGAATGACGCCAGGCGCAGCGTTCGAGCCAGGTCACGTACACCGCGTTATTGGCATGCCCCAGTCCATCGATGTCTTCGGCGCCTACTTGAAGATCAATGATGAACGGCGTTTCCCGATCCCAGCCCATGCCCCTCTCCCGGTCGAATGTAAATCGGGGCAGTGTAGCGGATCCGCGCCTGACCGCCATCGCGGGCAAGCCTTGTTCCCACTCAGGCGGATTGCCGCGCCTGCAGGCTGCGCCCGGCCAGCAATGACAGCACGCCCTCGATCACCTGCGGATCGGCCAGGACCCGCTGGTGCCCACCTTGGGGCAAGCGCAGCAGGCGACTGTCGAACCAGGCCTCATGAATCCGTTGCGACTCCTCGACCGAAACAAAGGTGTCATCCTCGGCATGAATGATCAGCCCGGGCACGTCCAGCTGGTAGTGGGCGACATCCATCTTCACGGCCTGCATGCCCACATCGCGTTCAACCTGGCGAATGAATGCCGAACGCGCCCGGGGCGGCAGGCCCATGAACCGGGCGAAGCCGCGCAGCACGCCCAGGATGCGTGCCGGCGCGGCGATGCTGACCAGCGTTTCGGTACGCAAACCCAACTGGACCGCGAGCATCGCGCTGGCGCCCCCCATGGAGTGGCCAATCACCGCTTGCAGCGGTGGCAGCTCAGCCGCCGCTTCCAGCATGGCCCTGGCGAACAACAGCACATTCGCCTCACGACCTGGGGAACGACCGTGGGCCGGACCGTCCAGCGCCACCACCGTATAGCCGGCGTCGACCAGCGCGGTGATCAGCGCCGCGAACTGGGTCGGCCGCCCTTCCCAGCCATGCATCAGCAGGACGGCTGGCCCGTGGCCCCAGCGCAAGGCCGAGAGACCAAAGCGCAAGGTGATGCGCTCGGACGCTGCCAGCAAGGGCAACTCCCAGTCACGTGGCGGCAAGTTCCGGGGACGCATGAACAGTGCCCGCATTTTCTTCGCCACCAGGTCCGGAGCGACTAGCCCCAGCGTGCCATTGACACCACGAATCCAGCTAAGCCTGTTCATACCTGTCTCCAGGGCTTGCGCCCAAGCTCAACGCACCGCCGACTTGGCAGCGCGCAGCAAACGATCCGACAACTCCCCCGGGCCCAGCGCCCGAGCCAGGGCCAGGCCGCCGACCATCAAGGCAATGTCGGCCAAGGCTTTGTCGGCATCTTCCGGGCTGGCCGCCAACTGCGCGGCCAACAGTTCTATGTGCTCGTTGAGCGCCTCGCGAAATTCATCCGGCAGCCGCCCGAACTCCCCCACCGACGCCGGGATCGGGCAAGCTTGCTCGATGGAGTCGCGATGCTTGCGCGACAGGTAGAATGCGGACACCAGGGCGCGTCGCTCCTCGCCGGTCAACGTGCAATCCATGTCGGCAATCAAGCCGCGACGCTGGCTCAGCAGTTGCTTGAACGCTTCGAGCATCAGGGCGTCCTTGCTTTCGAAGTGGGCATAGAAGCCCCCCACGGTCAGCCCGGCCGCGCCCATCACTTCGCCCACACTCGGTTCGGCGGGCCCACGCTGGATCAACGCGGCGCTGGCGGCCTTGAGAATGCGCTCACGGGTTTGTGCCTTTTTATCGCTCATCGTCGCCTCCGAATATTACGACTGAAATATTATCTATATAATAATTTTCCGCAAGCGGAAATTCGAACCGCTGGTCAGTCAGGGATTTTCGAGGAATAGAGAATTGGCAGAACGCCAGAAAAACAAAAGGGCCATTCAATAATTGAATGACCCTTATAAAATCCCGCAGAGCGGGTAATCGTGGCGTCCCCTAGGGGACTCGAACCCCTGTTACCGCCGTGAAAGGGCGGTGTCCT
>NZ_JBMDJD010000048.1:0-27453 GCF_057809015.1 Pseudomonas sp. FG6 | reverse complement strand
CTACGTCGAGCATATGCAGACCAAACACCCGGACCAGCCGCTGATGGACTACGAGACGTTCTTTCGCGAACGCCAGGAGGCCCGTTACGGCGGCAAGGGTGGGCCGAAGTGCTGCTGACCCGGCAGCCATGAGGTAAATCCCTGTGGGAGCAAGCCTTGCTCCCACAAAGGCCCGCTCCCACACAATCAGGCAGCAAGGAAATTCAGTGTGTCCTCTCCCATCCCAGTCACGATCCTCAGCGGCTTCCTCGGCGCCGGCAAGACCACGTTGTTGCGTCACCTGCTCAAGGCTGAACACGGCCTCAAGATCGCCGTGATCGAGAACGAATTCAGTGACGCCGGTATCGACACCCAGCTGCTGGGCGACGAGCCGGTGCAAGTCATGACCCTGGCCAACGGCTGCGTGTGTTGCAGCATCCACACCGACCTGACCAAGGCCTTGTACCTGCTGCTCGAACGGCTGGACAGCGGTGAGATCGCCTTCGATCGCCTGGTGATCGAATGCACCGGCCTGGCCGATCCGGCTCCGGTGGCCCAGACCTTCTTCATCGACGAGGACCTGCGCGAGCGCTATATCCTCGATGGCATCCTGACCCTGGTGGACGCAGCCCATGCCGAACTCCACCTGACCCAGGCCATCGCCCAGGCCCAGGTCGGGTTTGCCGACCGCCTGCTCTTGAGCAAGACCGACCTGGTGGACGCCGCTCATGTCCAGGCCCTGAGCGAACGCCTGGCGCGGATCAATCGGCGCGCGCCGATCCGGGTGGTCGAGCACGGCAAGATCGATCTGGCCGAACTGCTCGACATCCGCGGTTTCAACCTCAATGCGGACTTGGGCGCTGGCTTCAGCCTGCGGCCGGTGAGCAAGGCCACCACCGCCGACCGCATCAGCAGCCTGGTGCTGCGCACCGATCAGCCGCTGGATATCGACAGGCTCAGCGAGTTCATGAACCAACTGCTGGAAGAACACGGCAAGCAACTGCTGCGCTACAAGGGCGTGTTGAACATCGCCGGCGAACCCCGTCGGCTGGTGTTCCAGGGCGTGCTCAAGTTGTACGGTTTCGATTGGGACACCGAATGGGCGCCAGATGAAGCACGGGAAAGCGTCATTGTGTTCATCGCCGACGAACTGCCGGAAGAGAAGATCCGCGCCGGCTTCGAAGCCGCGCTACTTTGACGACCCCGTACCTGCGGCGATCATCAATGTGCGACCAAAGAGCTTCTCGTGGCGAGGGAGCTTGCTCCCGCTGGGGGGCGTAGCCGGCCTCGCTTTTTTGGAGGTAGCTGCACACCCGAGCGGGAGCAAGCTCCCTCGCCACAACAGCTACGTGATCGTCAGCTTTTGAGCAAGATGGTCCAGGTGCTCGTTCATCAAGCGCAGCGCTTGCTCGACGTTGCGGTCTTCGATGGCGTCGGCGATCGCCCAGTGTTCCTGCCAGGCGCAGTGCCGGCGGGACTTGATCTCGTGTCGGGCCAGGGCCAGCGAGGTCAAGGGCACCAGGCTGCCGAGGAACTGGGCGAGCGGCGCGTTGCCGGCCATGGCGGCCAATTGCAGGTGAAACTCACCAGACAGGCGTATCGCCGGGCCGCGCTCACCGCGATCCAGGCATTGGCGCTCACGCTCCACCAGATCCCGCAGGCGCTGCACATCCGCAGGCAACGGGGCCTTGCAGGCCAGGCGCACCAGGGTCTGTTCGGCCAAGCGCCGGGCGTGCAGGATCTGCCGGGTCTGCTCCAGGTCTGGCGCGGCGACTTGAGGTCGATGATTGGGGCGCAGGATGACCACTTGCTGGTGGGACAGGCGCGCCAGGACGCGACGAATGATGCTGCGGCTGACGCCGAACGCGTCCCCCAGGCTTTCTTCGGTAAAACGGCTGGCCGGGGCGATGCGCTGTTCAAGGATGGCGTCGAAGATCCGCGGGTAGATGTCGTCCACCGACAGTTTGCCGACCCGGCCGGGCAGCGGCAGGGTGGCAAGCACGTGGCGGTTGTGCAGGTCTTGCTGGGGCATGAGGTGGTTCATGGCGGTCTCCGCAGGCCGTGGCTCAAGCGCCGAGGTTGTCGTCCGGGATATTCAGTTCGATGCCCATGCGCTGGCCTTCCCGAAGGATGTGGCGGCGCATTTCGGCGCTGGCCTGAGCGCTGTTCTTGCCGCGGATGGCGCGCACCACGGCCTCGTTCTCTTCCAGGCGTTCGGCCAAGTGTTCGGGTGAGTTGCGCAGCACATCGGCGCTTTGCTTGAGGGCGTTGCTAGTCTGCTGCACGACACTCTGGAAAATCGGGTTGGACGTCAGGGCAAACAACTCTTCATGGAAGGCGATGTAGGCGTTGGCGCAGGCATCGGTGTCGTTGGCGTCCAGGGCTTCGCGCATGTCCATGAGGGTCAGGCGCAACTGACCGACTTCCTTGCTGCTGATGGACTGGGCCACCAGGCCGACAATGAAGGGTTCGAGGGTGTAGCGCAGTTGCAGCACATCTTCCAGGCTCGCGCCGGCCATGGCGCTGCCTTCGTGGGTGGCGTCGCTGAGGCTGGCTTCCAGCACCACGACCCCCTTGCCGGGCATCGAGCGCACCAGCCCCAGGGTCTCCAGCACAATCACCGCTTCGCGCAGGCTTGGCCGGCTGATGCCCAGTTGTTCGGCCAGTTCACGCTGGCCGGGCAACATCTCACCCGAGCGCCACTGGCCCCGGGCGAGGGCGGCGCGCAGTTTTTCCACGACGGAATTGACGACGGTTGATGAACTGATCACGGGTAACTCCTTGGAAATCAATCAGGCGATGCCGGTTCGCGGGCCGGCATCGCAGTCTTTCAGAATTGCTGATGGTGGGTGCCACCCACCGGTTTTCTGGGTTGGAAGGTATAGCCTTGCTGGCCGGACAACACTTTGCGCGCCCGAGCGACGTCGATGTCTTTCTCCCAGCGGGCAATCGCCACGGTGGCGACGCAGTTGCCGATCAGGTTGGTCAGGGCGCGCCCGATGCCCATGAACCAGTCTACGGCCAACACCAGCACCAGGCCGACCACCGGGATCGCCGGAATGGCCGTCAACGTCGCCGCCAGGATCACCAGGGCCGAGCCGGGAATCCCATGGGCGCCCTTGGAGGTGATCAGCGATACCAGCAGGATCGTCAGCAGGTCGCTCAGGGCCAGCGGCGTACCGGTGGCGTTGGCGATGAAGACAATCGCCAGGGTCAGGTAGATCGAGAAACCGTCCAGGTTGAAGGAGTAGCCAGTGGGAATCACCAGGCCCACGGTGGAGCTGCCGATTCCCAGGTGTTCAAGCTTGCGCATGATCTGCGGCAGGACCGCGTCGGACGAAGCGGTGCCGAGGACGATGAGCAGCTCTTCGCGCAAGTACTTGAGAAACGGCAGCATCGGCAGGCCCGATGCGCGCATGACCACGCCCAGGATCACTACCACGAAGGCCGCGCAGGTCAGGTAGAACAGGCCGACCAGGCTGCCCAGGTGTTGCAGCGAATCCAGGCCGTATTTGCTGGTAGTGAAAGCGATGGCTCCGAAGACCCCGATGGGGGCCAGGCGCACGATCATGCCCATGATGCGAAAGATCACGTGGCTCAGTTCGTTGATCAACCGCGAGATACCGCTGGCCGCGTCGCCCACCAGGTTCAAGGCGCTGCCGAACAGCACTGCGAACAGCAGCACCTGCAGGATGTTGTTTTCAGCGAAGGCACCGATCACCGACGTCGGGATCAGGTTCATCAGGAACTGAGTGGTGCTGACCATGTGCTGGCCGCGCTGGGCAATGTCGCCCATGTCGGCGTTGGAGAGCTGGTCCAGATGGATATTCGCCCCGCTGCCGATGCCGGTGGTAAAGGCAAACACCAGGCCTATGACCAAGGCGATGGTGGTAAGGACTTCGAAGTAGATGACCGATTTGAGGCCAATGCGCCCGACCTTCTTGAGGTCGCCCGCACCGGAGATACCGCTGACTACCACGCAGAACACGATCAGGCCAATGAGCATCTTGATCAGCTTGATAAAGCCGTCGCCGAGGGGTTTGAGTTGGGTTGAGTATTCGGGAAGGGTAAGCCCGCAGACGATGCCGAGCACCAGTCCGAGGACAACTTGAAGGAAGATCGACCGCGAGCACCATTTGAGCATGGGAGGGATTCCTGGTTCGGTGTCCTTTTTCGTCCGCGTTGAGGGCGTGGCGTCAGGACTTCATTGTTGTGGTCTTACCGGTTTGTCCAGTGCAGGCGCAGTCTAGGCGCCGTTGTTACCGCGATGCAAGCGCAATTATGACGCTTTGGCTTGACCGGTCTTACCAGTTGTGGCGAAAGCCTTGTGCTTGAGCCTTTTCCCAGGTCGAAAAAAATTTATGATCATCCTGCCAGTGGGCATGGAGCCCTGTAATTGCAATCTGTGGCGAGGGGATTTATCCCCTCGCCACAACGGCTGTGTCTCTTTATTGAAGGAGACTGAGAATGAACGTAACTTTTGACCGTTCTTCTGTCTCCGCAAGATAGAGATAAGGCGAGCCGCGCAGCCTTAATCCTCCTACATGTTTCTTATGGGCCGTCATGAGCGTAATGGGGGTGTGGCTGGAAGTGATGTTTTTTCGCGTAATGATGTTTTGCTGATGGTCGACAAGGGTGAAAAACGTTGGGTTTCGAGTGTCGGGATCTCTTGCCCCAAGAACTTCGAACCAATGTTTGCCCAGCTGTTTGTCGCAGTGTTCGCCGCTGTTTTTCAGGGTCAGGATATAGCCGTCGGGGGTATGACCGAAGTGCAGTCGCAACGGCTCACTGCGCACCTCATGCCCCTCGGGGAGCATGCCCAGCAGGTGCGAGTGGTCGTGGACCTGGGGCTTGCCGGTAAAGAATCCACCGCTGAATGAACCGATGGTCGCCATCGCCGGTTTGCCATGCAGCCTTTCCAATAGATTGATGTGGGTCTTGAACATGCCCAGAGTTGCATAAAAGGATTGTTCACTGTCCATGTGAATAGGCGTCCTGTCTTTAATGATTAAGTTGGAGTTGGAACGAGCGGGATCTTATTGATTTATCAAAGTCGCGTGGGGTTTTCTATATTGCAGGAAATTAAGTGCTGGCTTCGCTTAGTTGCTTTTTTCTGCTTTTACAGGGCAATAAAAAAGGCCCGCATCTTTCGATGCGGGCCTTTTTAGCGACGCGCTGGCGAGCGGATTAAGCGCCGTATACCGGCAACTTCTTGCAGATCGCCTTGACCTTCTCACGTACGGCGTCGATCACCGCTTCGTTGTTCAGGTCGGCCAGGATGTCGCAGATCCAGCCAGCCAGTTCCTTGCACTCGGCTTCCTTGAAGCCACGGGTGGTCACGGCCGGGGTGCCGAAGCGCAGGCCCGAAGTGACGAACGGCGAGCGTGGGTCGTTTGGCACCGAGTTCTTGTTCACGGTGATGAACGCTTTGCCCAGCGCGGCGTCGGCGTCTTTGCCGGAGATCTCTTGCTTGATCAGCGAGAGCAGGAACAGGTGGTTCTCGGTACCGCCGGACACGACATCGAAGCCGCGTTCGATGAACACGCCGGCCATGGCCTTGGCGTTTTTCACCACTTGTTGCTGGTAAGCCTTGAATTCAGGCTGCAGCGCTTCCTTGAAGCAGATCGCCTTGGCGGCAATCACGTGCTCCAGCGGGCCACCCTGGGCGCCTGGGAAAACGGCAGAGTTCAGCTTCTTCTCGATGTCGGCGTTGGCGCGAGCCAGGATCAGGCCGCCACGTGGACCGCGCAGGGTCTTGTGGGTGGTGGTGGTGACCACGTCGGCGAATGGTACCGGGTTCGGGTACACGCCAGCGGCAACCAGGCCGGCCACGTGGGCCATGTCCACGAACAGGTAGGCACCGACCTTGTCGGCAATGGCGCGGAAGCGTGAGAAGTCCAGCACCTGCGAGTAGGCGGAGAAACCGGCCACGATCATTTTCGGCTTGTGCTCGAGGGCCAGGCGCTCGACTTCGTCGTAGTCGATCAGGCCGTTGCCGTCGATGCCGTACTGGATGGCGTTGTACAGCTTGCCCGAGGACGAAACGCTGGCGCCGTGGGTCAGGTGACCGCCGTGGGCCAGGCTCATGCCCAGGATGGTGTCACCGGCCGACAGCAGCGCCAAGTATACGGCGGCGTTGGCTTGGGAACCGGCGTGGGGCTGGACGTTGGCGTAATCGGCGCCGAACAGCTCCTTGGCACGGTCGATGGCCAGTTGCTCGACCACGTCGACGTACTCGCAGCCACCGTAGTAGCGCTTGCCCGGGTAGCCTTCGGCGTACTTGTTGGTCAATACCGAGCCTTGAGCTTCCATCACCGCAGGGCTGGTGTAGTTTTCCGAAGCGATCAGCTCAATGTGCTCTTCCTGGCGCTGAGCTTCTTGCTCCATGGCGGCAAAGAGATCGGCGTCGTACTTGGCAATGGTCAAATCACGGCTGAACATGGCGGTCCTCAAGGATCGGGGGCAGAAAAGGGAGGCATTCTACCCCAACCGGTTTTGGAAGGCATATGAAAGGACGTCATGTCGCGGACGAATGGGGTTCACGCAGTATTCTGCGTTGCCCGGACCGGCCTCATCGCGGGCAAGCCTTGCTCCCACAGAAGCCTGTGTTCCCCTGTGGGAGCAAGGCTTGCCCGCGAGGGTATTAGGCTTCAGTCGAGCATGAACAGCGCATCATTGCTGAACTGCGCTTCGAACCGGTTGGCCGGCATCGGGCGGCCGAACAGGTAGCCCTGGACTTCGTCGCAGCCGTGTTCGCGCAGGAAGTCCAGTTGCTCGTGGGTTTCGACACCCTCGGCGATCACCGCCAGGTTGAGGCTGTGGGCCATGGCGATGATCGCCCGGGCGATCTGCGCGTCCTGCTCGCCGGACGGCAGGCCGTCGACGAAGGTACGGTCGATCTTCAGCACGTCGATGGGGAATTGCTTGAGGTAGTTGAGCGACGAGTAGCCGGTGCCGAAGTCATCCACGGCGATGCTCAGGCCCAGGTTCTTCAGCCCGGCCAGGATCTGCATCGCCTCGCTGACTTCGCGCATCAGGATGCTTTCGGTCAGCTCCAGTTCCAGGCAGGCCGGCGGCAGGCCGGTGCTGCGCAGGATATTGGCGATGCGTGTCCCGAGCTGGCCATCGGAGAACTGCCGGGCCGAGATATTGACCGAGACCTTCGGCACCCGCACCTTGGCTTGATGCCAGGTCCTGAGCTGTCGGCAGGCCTCGTCGATGACCCAGTCGCCGACGTCCACCACCAACCCGAGTTCTTCGAGTACCGGGATGAAGTCCCCGGGCGGCACCAATCCACGTCGCGGATGGCGCCAGCGCAGCAGGGCTTCGGCGCCAGTCAAACGTTTGCCATCGCCGCTGAATTGCGGCTGGTAATACAAGATGAACTCGTTCTGTTCCAGGGCATGGCGCAGGTCGCTCTCCAGCTCCAGTCGCTCCAGGGCGCTGGCGTTCATGTCCGCCTGGTAGAACTGGAAGTTGTTCTTGCCGCGCTCCTTGGCGTGGTACATGGCCGTGTCGGCGTTCTTCATCAACTGGCTCAGCTCATTGCCGTCCTGGGGGCTCAGGGCGATGCCGATACTGGCGGTGACGAAGAATTCCCGCCCTTCGAGCACGAATGGGCGGACCAGACTGGCGAGGATCTGCTCGGCCACGGTAATGGCCCGGTTCAGCGCCATCTCGCGGGTGGCGCGCGGTTGCAGCAACAGGGTGAATTCATCGCCGCCCATGCGCGCCACGGTGTCGTCGTCGGCGACGCAGCCCAGCAATCGCGTGGCCATCTCCTTGAGCATCCGGTCGCCGGCGGCGTGGCCCAGGGAGTCATTGATCGGCTTGAAGCGGTCCAGGTCGAGGAACATCAACACCACCCAGCTGCGCTGCCGCTCGGCCGATTGCAGGGCCGTGTGCAGGCGGTCCTGGAACAGCGTGCGGTTGGGCAGGTGGGTCAGGGCGTCGTAGTAGGCCAGGCGATGGATGCGCTGCTCGCTGGCCTTGCGTTCGCTGATGTCGCTGAAGAAACACACGTAGCTGGCCAGGTCGCCTTCATCGTCGAGCACCGCCGTGATACCGACCCACGCCGGGTAATGCTCGCCATTGCGGCGCTTGAGCCAGACTTCGCCTTCCCAGGTGCTGTGCTGTTGCAATTGCTTGAGCACGTAGCGCAGGTGCGCCTCCTGCTGGTCGTCCACGGTCAGCATGTTCGGCAACTGGTCCAGCACTTGCGACACGGCGTAGCCACTGACGCGGCTGAAGGCTTCGTTGGCCTGGACAATGTAGCCGGCCGGATCGGTGATCAGGATTGCCGAGGTCGAGTGTTCGAAGACCGTGGCGGCCATGCGCAGGTCTTTCTCGGCGCGTCGCTGCTGGCTGATGTCGCGGCCCACGCCCAATACGCCTTCGAACGCGCCCCATTCGTCCCAGACCAGCACCAGCCGCAACTCGATGGGGATCTTGCGCCCGTCGGCACGCAGGCAGTCGAACAGGAACAGCTGGGTCTGCATCTGGCTGCGCAGCTCGGCCAGTTGGTCGGGCTTGTCGAGGGCCTTGCTGACCCGATCGAACAGGCTGTAGATACCACTCAGTTGTTGTGGGTTGGCAATGATCGATTGCCAGCCGTTCTGGAAGATCCAGTCGGCGGTGTAGCCCAGTACCGCTTGCACCGACGGGCTGACGTAGTTGAAGGACAGCGTGTTGTCGGTGGAGAAAATCACGTCGCTGATGCTTTCGGCGAGCATCCGGTAGCGTTGCTCGCTGTCACGTAGCGACTCGCTGGCCTCGATCTGTTCGGTGATGTCCTTGGCCACGCCGATGATCCGCGTCACCTGGTCGTGGCGGTCACGGGCCAGTGCCTGTTCACGGATATCGAAGCGTCGCCACTTGCCATTGCGATGGCGAAAACGCAGTTGGCATTGCAGCAGTTGTGTATACCCGCCGCGCCGCTGCTCCTGGCGCAGGTTGTGGTAGTGGTCGGCGTCGTCGCTGTGTAGCAGGATTTCCCAGAAGTACTCGCCCATCTGGTGCAGTTCGGTGCGGTCGTAGCCCAGGGTCTGGCCCAGGTGATGGTTGCTGAAGATCATCCGCTGGCTGATGACGTCTTGCACATAGAGGTGATCCGGCACCGTGCGCACCACGTCGGACCAGAACCCTTCGCGCTCGAGCAGCGACAGCTCGATCAGCTTGCGGCTGGTGATGTCGCTGATGCTCAGGATGACAGCGTTGTAGTCCTGCTGTTTTTCCGGCAGACGCAATACTAGCCACAGGTGTTGATCGCGGCCGTGGGCGTCCTGCAGCTTGATTTCCAGCTCCAGCTGTTTGTGCTGGTCGAGCAATGCTTCGAGCAGCTTGGAGCCCACCGGGTGGTTGTCCTGCGCGCCCTTGCCGACCAGCAGTTGCCACGCCTGTTCGCGGGAACCGACGTTGAGCAGCTTCAACGCCATCTGGTTGACTTCGGTGACCTGGATTTCCTGCCGCAGTTGCTCAAGCTGATGGGGCGTCTGCATCCAGATGCGCAATTGATCGCCATTGTGCAGGCCGGCCCGCGCAAAAAAGCCCCTGAGCCCCGACAGGTCGAGTACGCACAAGGCCACGCCGGTGCCTTCGAAAATATCCTGGTAGCGACGACGGCCCTCATGCAGTTGGCGCTGGCGTCGGCGCATGCTCAAGAGCGCGATCACCGGCAGCATGGAGAAGGCCAGGCCCAGCAGGCATTTGCCGATGAAGGCTGGTAGCAATTGCTCGATCACCTGGCTGCGATCGAACAGCCCCCGCAGTTGCCAGTCGCTGCTGCTCAAGGGCACGGTCAGCACGGTGTTGCCCAGGTCTTGCGGGGAGAGGCGGGCCGGGCGGGTGGCGGGTGGGCTTTCGTCGCGGCTGATGATTTGTTGGTTGAGACGATTTTCCACCAGCCACAATGGCCGCAGGCCCGCATCGGCCTGTTTGACCAGTGTGGCGAAAAAGCTCGGGGTCAGGCGCAAGGCCCAGTAGCCACGGTTGCTGCCGCTGGGCTGGTGCAGGAGCAAATGCACCACCGAGCCGTCCTCGGCGTTGCTGAAGTAGTGCGCCTGGGCATGACTGCGCCGCACCAGTTCGCCCAGGTAGTCGGCATCCTGGCTGGCGGTGTCGCTGTCGCTCAGCACCTGGCCGGAAGGACTCAACAGCGCCAGGCTGCGAAGTTCGGGCAGCGATTGCTTGAGCTTGCGCACCAGGGCCTGCTGTTCGTCGGCTGTTTGCGGTTGTTCGACGATCGGTAGCAGATTGAGGGCGACCTGAGCGTTCAGGGCCATGTTCAAGCTGATTTGTTCGGCCAGGTCGGCGCTGTAGTCGATAGTGTACTGGCGCTGCTGCTGTTGGGTTTCGCGCAGCTGGTCGAGCAGTTGCCAGAAGAGCAACCCGAGCAACACCAGCACCAGCGTAGCCAGCCCGCCCTTCAATGTCCCGCGCAGGGGCGAGCCTGGCACCGCAGTTGGTGCTCGTGGGGACAAGGGCGGCATGACGTTGGACAAGCTGTGATCCTGCGGTTGGCTGGATTGGCGCGACGTGCACTATAAGCCGGACGCCCGAAGGGCGGCTAGCATGCCTTGACTTGTGGCGAAGTGCCAGCCCTCAGCGGCTGGACCTTGACGAACGGTTGAGGTAGCTTTGCCGGTCAAACTGAGTGCGCAAGCTCCGGATCCCCAGGCTTTTCCTGCCCGCAGGCGTTGATGACCTTCAAGCGCCGGCGCTGCGCATGGCCTGGCTCGTTCTTTTCACCTGTCACTGACGCTAGGTTCTCCATGGCTCAATACGTCTTCACCATGCATCGGCTGAGCAAAGTTGTTCCGCCGAAGCGGGAAATCCTGAAAAACATTTCATTGTCGTTCTTCCCTGGCGCCAAGATCGGCGTGCTGGGCCTCAACGGTTCGGGTAAGTCCACGCTGTTGAAAATCATGGCTGGCGTCGATAACGAATTCGACGGCGAAGCCCGTCCGATGCCCGACCTGAACATCGGCTACCTGCCCCAGGAGCCCCAGCTGGATCCGACCAAGACCGTGCGCGAAGTGGTCGAGGAAGCAGTCAGCGTGATCAAGGATGCCCAGGCCCGCCTGGACGAAGTCTATGCCGCCTACGCCGACCCGGACGCCGACTTCGACAAGCTCGCCGCCGAGCAGGCCAAGCTCGAAGCGATCCTGCAGGCCAGCGACGGTCACAACCTGGAGCGCCAGCTGGAAGTCGCCGCCGATGCGCTGCGCCTGCCGGCCTGGGAAGCGAAGGTCGAACACCTGTCCGGCGGTGAAAAACGCCGCGTGGCCCTGTGCCGCCTGCTGCTGTCCGCCCCGGACATGCTGCTGCTCGACGAACCGACCAACCACCTGGACGCCGATTCGGTCGCCTGGCTCGAACACTTCCTGCACGACTTCCCGGGCACCGTGGTTGCGATCACGCACGACCGGTACTTCCTCGACAACGTCGCCGGCTGGATCCTGGAACTGGACCGCGGCGCCGGCATTCCGTACGAGGGCAACTATTCGGGCTGGCTGGAAGCCAAGTCCGAGCGTCTGGCCCAGGAATCCAAGCAGCAGTCGGCCCATGAAAAAGCCATGAAGGAAGAACTGGAGTGGGTGCGCAAAGGCGCCAAGGCCCGCCAGTCCAAGTCCAAGGCACGCTTGCAGCGCTTCGAGGAAATGCAGTCCCAGGAATTCCAGAAGCGCAGCGAAACCAACGAGATCTACATCCCGGCCGGTCCGCGCCTGGGTGACAAGGTCATCGAATTCAAGAACGTCACCAAGGGCTACGGCGATCGCGTGCTGATCGACAACCTGTCGTTCTCCATGCCCAAGGGCGCCATCGTGGGCGTGATTGGTGGTAACGGCGCGGGTAAATCCACGCTGTTCCGCATGCTGATGGGCAAGGAAACACCGGATTCGGGCAGCATCGAAATCGGCGAAACCGTGCAGCTGGCCTGCGTCGACCAGAGCCGCGAAGACCTGGACGGCAGCAAGACCGTGTTCCAGCAGATCTCCGACGGTTCCGACCAGATCCGCATCGGCAACTATGAAATCCCGTCGCGGACCTACGTGGGCCGTTTCAACTTCAAGGGCGGCGATCAGCAGAAGTTCGTCAAGGACCTGTCCGGTGGTGAGCGCGGCCGCTTGCACCTGGCCCTGACTCTCAAGGAGGGCGGCAACGTCCTGCTGCTCGACGAACCGTCCAACGACCTCGACGTCGAAACCCTGCGTTCCCTGGAAGAAGCCCTGCTGGACTTCCCGGGCGCCGCCATTGTGATCTCCCACGATCGGTGGTTCCTTGACCGCGTGGCGACTCACATCCTGGCGTACGAAGACGATTCGCAAGCGGTGTTCTTCGAAGGCAACTACACCGAGTACGAAGCCGATCGCAAGAAGCGCCTCGGCGAAGCCGCTGCCCAGCCGCACCGTGTACGGCACAAGAAGCTGGCCTGATCCGGTTTGGTTGCATAAAAAACGGAGCCAGCGAAGGCTCCGTTTTTTTATGGGCACAAATCCCCTGTGCCCACATACACCCCTGCTCGCGATAGCGGTGGTTCTGCCCACGTCAGTGCCGAATGGACCGACGCCATCGCGAGCAGGCTCGCTCCCACAGTTTCTGACCTACGTCGACACCGCGAAATCGAGTGAGAGGATATTCGGCAGCGTCGGGTCCATCTCGTACAGCAACGCATAACCCACGCCCGCTATCCCTGTCAGCAGGCTGACATCGGGTACCCGCTCACGGTCCAGCGATGGCCCTTCAAAAAACTGCCGGGTGACTTCATCAAGTGATTGTCTGACTCTGCCGAGGCCTTCGCGGTTGCTTGAGTCCCGATACAGGTCATAGAGGCAAAGCAAATTGCCGAAGTCGCCATGGCAAAGGTTGTAGCCATCGCCAAAGCCGTGCTGCCAGAGATTGCTCTCGCAGCGCCGAATGTCCTCTAGCACCGTCTGCCGGGTCGCTTCGTCCAAGGCCTTGCCCATCGATTTGAGCAACTGTCGCCGGGCGATAAGGATGCCTGCGTCTCCGTGACACCACTTGGACATATGCTCCGCAGGGCCCAGATTTCTCAGGTCCAGCCAGAAACCGTCCCGACTCAGGCGGTTTTCGCCCTCCAATATCTGGATCGCCAAGGGGATCAACGCCGGATCGCCCGTGACGTCATAGGCCTTGCACAAGGCATGGAGAACGCCGGAGAGGCCATGGGACAGGCCCGTCAGAATGACGGAACGGTCATCGCGCCGCAGAAGCTGGCCTTCTTCGATCAGCACCTGGTCCTTGAGGTAGTCGACCATGCGGCGAATGGCCGGCAGCACGGCGTCTTCCCTCGATAATTCATGGACATTGGCCAGCAGCGTCACCGCACCGCAACAGCCGGCGAGGAAGTCGAAATCGTAGTGTTCAGGCGGCGTTTCGATCAGTTGGTCCAGCAGGCTGGCGATTTGCTCATCGTGTTTCGGCTCGCCCGTTATCTGGCGACGATTGATGAGCAGATAGAGGTAAGACCCCAGCCCGTGATAAGCACTGATGCTCAGGTCGGTTCGGAAAAAGCCAGAATGCTGCGCCATCGAGTCCAGTACCCGATCCATGAGTGACAGCCAGTGCGGTTCGCCGCTCACCTTGAACAGACCCAGATAGAACAAGCCAGTCCCGGCGAGGCCGGAGTACAGCCCGTGATCCATTGGACGCGGGTATTTTCGGCGGGTGATGGGGTGCGTGTGGAAAGACAGCCAGCGCATGTCTGTTGCTGCGCCAATGACCGCGAGTTCCTCGAGACGCGAGGCGATGCCGAGGATTGCATCGAGGGGGGGCAATCGGCGGGTATTTTCCTGTTTCGGTGGACCTCCATCCGGCTTGGGAAACAAACACAGTTCAAGCAATGTGAGCTGTAAAGCCCTGTCTGCCGGGGCCAGGTGGGCTATTTTCCGTAGACAAGCTTTTATGGGGGGCTCGACATGGGGCATTTCGATTGACGCCCCTTGGGCGCTCGTCAGGCAGTTGGACGTGAGCGGCAAGCTGAAACATGGAATGCTCGATCTTTGCAGGTCGGCTATTTCATAACGGGGAATCTGCGTCTCCAGATGAGGGCCCTTGGCATCTTTCCACAGGGTGGCAAGTAGAAGTTCTCGATCCGGCATGTTTTGCATAAAACGGGGATGACGGCTCAGCCCGATAAAGTCGGCATAACGCTGGGAGTTCTTGAACAATACCCGTGTTGAAAGTTCGTCTGCCGCATGCTCCAGCATCTGCGTCATCATTTGCCGATGGTTCATCAGTTCGTCATAGGCATATTCAAACCCATGGAGAAGTTCTGTTTTATAGGCTTCCAGTCCCTTGCGTTCGCCCCGTAGTAGCGGTAAGTGTTTCTGCATGAGGTGATGTTCGAATTCGGTTTTACGCAAATGGTAAAAACCTTGATCGAAAATCAATGCGTGACGGGTGGAAATAAAGTGTGCCTGTCGAGTCAGTCCGCTCTGGTCGTTATTGGCCTGTTGCGAGAAGGGCACAAAGCCGCTGGAACATACCGATTGCTGGACGATTTTAAAGGTGTTGAATAACGCGCAGTCACTCGGTAATTCCAACAACGGGTCATTGGTGGAGGTGGTGAACAGGCACTCGAGGTCGATCATCACGGGGCTGCTGCCGCAGGCGATAATATTTTCGTAGTGGAAGTCGATGCCATTCAAGGCATGAATGACCGCCATCTGCGCGCCCATTTTCGTATAGAACAGTTTGACATCCGCCTCGCCGTTGCAAGGCCGGTTGTCGATCTGTTCTATCCAACTGTGGCGCTCACGGCTGAGGATGCCGGGCGCGTAGACAGAAAAACAATCGGCTCCTGTCTGTGCTTGCAAGCGTTGAAGCAGTTGATTGAAAAAAATGGCCTCCCGGCTTGCTCTCGGCTTGTAGATCAATGAGGTCGTGCCGATCTTCACGTGGCAGACCGTTTCGCCGCGACCGTGGGGATCTCCCAGGCCGAGCTCGATGGCGTCGATGGTCCGGGACGGGATTGAAAACGTCGACTCCAGCGCTTCAATATCTTCGGCAAAGTCGAGGATGACCGAATAAAGATAGTTGTGGGTGTCTTCCAGCAAATCCAGCAGCAATGTTGCCAGTACGGGATAGGATTCGAAAAACGTGACCAGCGGCAGTGTGCGCAGGTGTTCGTTGAATCCGCTCAGATCGATGGCGTCGCCGTTGGCAATCCGTGTGTTCAGGTAATGGACCAGGCTTTGTTCCGAAGTGCGTCCGACCCGGGCCAAGACGTAGCGTTCGAGGCTTGCAGGCAAGGCGGTTTGATCAATGTGCTGCGAGGCTTTGCCATAGCGCTCATCCGTCTTGAACGTGTCGATGAAGTAAAGAAAGAAACGGTAGCCAAACCAATGGAAATTGGCCTTGTCGCTCCCAGCGTTTCCCGCGTCGACGTCCATGCCGTCAAGGCGGGTGAGTTTTTCCCGCAAGGCCATCAGGGCGGCTTCGCCGTCATGGGGCAGGTGCTGGTTGCGAAGGGGCTCTTTGGTGTACGAAGTCAGTTGCTCCCTGTCCACCCCGAAGTGATTCAGTAGGGCCTGGTCATCGGCATGCAGGCGGCTCAGGTTATTTTCGAAAAGGGTGATGTCGCTGTCGGAAGAGAACCGGTACTGACCTCGCTGATTCAATTTCAAAGCGTTAACAAGCATGCCGTGGCTCCTGACATGGATAGAGCAGGCATTGCCTGCTCTATGTTGTTACCTGTTGCCGGTCTTGGCGATCAGTTGAAGAGCATTAACACCCGAGTGTCGAACATCCGATATTGGTGCACGTTCCAAAGGTGTTGCATTCCATGGTCGTTGCCAGTATTGCCCCCATATTGTCGTTGGCTGGCATTTGATAGGCCTCGAATTCGGAATGGAAATCGCCGGACATGTTCAGAATGTTTTCGCTCATGGTGTTTTCCTCATCATCTTTTAATTTTAGTTACAGTAACCCGTGGGCAAGGGACGCCCGTCGCATCCAACCTTTAGAAAGTTGGTGAGATGTTGTTGTTAGGTGGGGCTGCTGTAAGCACCTGCTGCGGTGCGGGGGGCACAGTAGCACGCTTCGGAATTAACGCCAGCCTGTGGTTATAAGCTGATGTTGCAGTTACATATGGCTACAGGCATGTAGTGGAACATCACTGGATTGTAATGTTAGAGGCGTTGGCGAACTTGTTTGGAGGGCGATCGTGCAAACAGCGAAGTTATCGCAGCTCGATTGCAATTATTTCAATGGCCAGGTCTCCCACCGGCCGTCGCCAGGTCACTTCATCCCCTATCTTCGCCCCCAGCAGTGCCCGTCCCAGTGGCGAGCCCCAGTTGATCAAGCCACTGGCTGCATCGGCCTGATCCTCGCCCACCAATTGAACTTGCTGCGAGTGATCCTGTTCGTCGACGAAAGTCACCCAATGCCCGATCCGCACCTGATCGGTCGAGGTCGGCGTTACCACCTGGGCACTTTGCAGGCGCTGGTTGAAATAGCGAAGGTCTCGCTCGATGTCCGCGATTCGCTGCTTGTCTGCCTGATCGGCTCTTTGTGCCTGCTGGCCATGCAGGGCCTGCAGCTCGGCGACCCGGGCCTGCAATTGGGCAAGCCCGGCGGGGGTGACGTAGTTGGGCTGGGTGCTGACCTGGCGTTCGACCGGCTGATCGACTTGGGCTGCGGCGTTGTCTTCGTTGACGAAGGCTCGACTCATGGTGTTCTCCTCTGTTGGAGTTTGGGCCATGGTCGCAGGCTTTTGGTTTCGACGAATGTCTGCCAGCGACTCATTGCGAGCGATAAGCCCGGGCGGCGTCCCGATCCTTCTCTTGCTGCCAGGCGCGTTCGCGCTCGTCCCAATGCCGCGTGCGGTAGGCGTCGCGCTCCTCGCTTTCACGCATGGCCTGGCACTGGCGGAAACCATCGCCCCAGCCTTCGGCGTAGCGGGGGTCCTTGAGGTAGCGTGGCACGTCTTTGCGAAACTGGCCGGTGATCGCGCCGGCCGCCTGCCGGCCACTGCTGCAACCGTCATCGAAACCGTCGGCGAATGCCGGCGGATAACCACGGGCGATCAAGTCCTCGTGGGTGGTTTCGCAGCCGCCGAGTAGCATTAACATGCCCAGTACTGCTACCGCGCACCTCATCTTGACTCCTGGCTTTCATTGAACGACTTCGTTAAATGAAGTGTAGAAGCAGGGGTGTCGATGGGCGGTGAAAGAATGATCAAAAAATCGGTTGGCGTTGTAGGTGGAGATCGATTCAGATGCCTGCTTTCTCAACGGCATCCGCAATCAAAGGTGCAACTTCGCGCAGTCCGTCGAGCGTCAGCTTTTTTCTTTTGTACATGTTGTACCAACTGCTGCGCCAACGAATAACGCGCTCACCGTCACGCAATTTGAGGCGCTTGAGTGTGTACTCGGCTTTTTCGCGATAGGGCGCAGGAATAGCATCCGTGGTGCGCATTTGAAGCGACGGCAAGATGATTTCGAACCAGCCAGGGCCGACTTCATAAGGATCGAGCACTGTGTCATCAGCCGTTTTCTTGCTGGAGTTCAGAGTGCTGGAGGCGAAGCGGTAGTTACTCCACTCGTAGGTCAACTCCGGGAAATTCTTGTAGCTGAGGTAATGGTCGACCGTGCCGCCAGTAGGATCGAGCATGGCGGCATAGCCGCACAGGTTGGCATAGTGATCGGCCAGTTCCGGCGCGAATTTTTTCCAGAACGGTGAGGGACGGGAGGCACCTGGGTTGTCCTTGAGCCATTGGGTGCCCGGTATTCTGACATCCTCTTCAAAATCGGCGGGTTCTTCGGGCTTGGCGACTGGAATCATGGGTTGCGCTCGCCGGCGAACTTTCTTACGCCGCTTTCAATCAACCAGCGCGGCCAGAACTCATCATGCGCAGGAAGCAGCTTTTGCAGCGCCTTGTGAATGGACTGGCGGGTTTTAAGGCCCTCCGGCAGTTCCCGTTCTCCACGCATGAAGGCTTCGGCGGCTTCGATGGCTTTTTCGGCCTCCAGGGAGCGCGCCTGTTCCAGGCCGAAGGTGTCGGAGACCAGCCAACTGCTGGCATCACCCTGGGCCGCCCAATGTCCTTGCGTCAATGAGACTTTCTGGTCCTGGATTGACAGTTGAATCTGGTCGTCCTGTTCTTCATCGAATACAGGCTCAAGTGAGGCTGCTACAAGTGGCGAATGTGACGCGATCAGCAACTGAGGTGGGGCGGTGCCGTGATGCTTGCGCAGGGTCTTGATCGCTTGCAACAGACTGGGCATGAGCGTGCGTTGCCAGCGTGGATGTAAATGGGTTTCCGGCTCATCGAACAGAATGATAAAGCGCCGCTCGGGCTTTTTGTCGAGTATCGCGGCCGCAGCTTGGTGTTCATACCAGGCCCACACGAGAAAATAGGCCAGCCCCAATATCCGCCGCACCCCTGCTGATGCCAACGCGACAGGAACGTTCTGGTTACCGATGGTTAGTGTCGGTCGTTCTCGCCCCTCGCCCAGGTAGACACGGCGAGGCTCGCCGACGCATAGCGGCTCCGTAACGGGTGAGAGATCGCGAAGTGCATTTTCCAAGGCTTCGAATTGGGGTTTGCGACCGTTTTGCCAGTTGACCCAGTCGCGCTCCAGGCCTTCACAGACCCTCTGCCCATTGACATCGAGACCATCCCATACCGCCTCGGCAGAAAAGTGATAGGCGGCGGGTCGATCCTTGTCGGTGCGCCAGTAATTGCGCGCCGGATCCCACACGGAGAAACCGCCGTCAATGCGCACGTAAACCACAATGCCGGGCATGGTGGGTCGGCTTTGCTTCAGGGGCCAGGAGCTGTCCTCCCGCTTATAGGTAGATACAACGGGCTGTGCAACGCCGGATTTGCCTTTTACAACATATTCGATGGTGGCTTTTCCAGACGCGACGGGCAGGGCTGGGGTGTTGGCCCAGGTTCGCGTGAGCGCCCACCAGGCCAAATCCAATAGAAAGCTCTTGCCCAGCCCGTTGTCGCCTGTAATCAGATTGATTCGTGGAGCCCAGCTTACTTCCAGCTCGGGAGCGGGCCCTACGTTTTTCATGTGCAAATAATCAAGCATCGCAGCATTCAATTCCGATTAAAGGTTAATCCGGGTCAATCTACTTGATTTTGCTGGACTCCGAAACGAGCCTGAAACCCGCTGCTCATTCGATACAGGGCTTCACTGGGGCCTGGGGTCAATAGTGATACCACTTCATTTCCAGCATCACCTCGTTCTCTGGCGAGGCCAGGTGGCTGAACTCGCGCTGGGCGCTCAGGCGCAGGCCGAGGTTGCGGGACAATTCCCACTGCTGGTTCAGGCTCAGGCTACGGCGCACCTCACCGTTGACGAAATAATCGCCCTTGGCTTCCAGGCTCAGGTTGCCCAGCGGGTTCTTCCACAGCACGCCGCTGTTGAAGCCCGTGGCCGGGGCGATGAATCCGGCGAAGTCGCTGTTGTGCTCGACCCGCACCGTGCCCAGGGCAAAGCCCAGCACATCGTCGCCCAGCGCCCAGGTGCCGCCGGCACCGCCGTTGACGTGGCTGACCAGGGTTTCGTCGTCGTGCTTGCCCGGCACCCGCTCCAGGCCGCCGGTGACCTGCCAGGACAACGGTTGCAGCAGCTCGTTGCGCGGGGTCAGGGAGCGAATGGTCGCCAGGTCCAACTGTTGCAACTGCCAGTCGTTGCCTTCGTACTGGCGCAGTTTCAATTGCAGGATTTCAATCTGTGCCCCCAGCGGGAAGCTCTCGGCGTTGTCGTTGAGGTCGTGATAGGCCATGCGCAAGCCGTACTCGCCATAGGCGCGATCGCCGCGGGTGCCGAGGCCTGCCTGCCAGGTGCGTGATTCATGGCCGTTTTCGGGCAGCCCCGGCGGCGGGATATCGAGCTCTGGCGCGGGGTTCTGGTTGATCGCCCGCAACAACTCGAAACTGCGCTGGGCACGTTGAGGGTCGCGCTCCTGGCCATTGGCGCGATAGCGCTCCAGGCGGTAGGCCGCGTCGATGATCAACGCCTGGCGGTCCCGGGCCAGCGCCTTGAAGGCAGGGGTTTGCAGCTGTTGCTGGTCGCCGCTGATGTCCAGCACCCATTGCTGTTCGTCGTCCGTAAGGGGCTTGGCACGGCTGAGCAGTTCGCGCTCGCGGGATGGTCGGTATTCGATGCTCTCCACCAGACCGGCTTCTTTCACGGCCTTGACGGTGTCGGTGGGAATCGCGGTCAGCGGGAACTGTTCGGTCAGGCGCAGGCTGGGGCGCGCCACTTGCAGCAGTTCGAGCAGGCGATAGGAGCAGTTCTCGTCGAAGAAGAAATAGTCGAACTGGATCTGCTTGAGCTCCCAGACGTGTTCGACCATGCGCTCGGTTTCCGCCTGGCTCAGGTTGAGGCGGTATTCCCACAGGTCGCGGTTCTCCAGGCTACGGTATTCGGCGAGCTTCTGTTGGTACGGCACCAGGGCGAACAGGCCGGGATAGCCGCCCATCAGGCCTTTCCAGGCATAGAGGATGCTGTTGTCGGAGCCTTCGATGTAGGCGCCGAAATTGATCGCGTAGCTGAGCAGTGCCGTCTTGTCGCGCTGCACGTCGGCCTGGTCGATGCGCAACAAGGTGTGGCCGAACATCGACGAGGGGCTGTTCAGGTAGGCAGCGGGGAAAATCATCACCGCGCTGTGGGGCGACACATCCTTGAACCATTGGGTGAAATCGCTGCAATTGACCGCCGGCAGGTCCGTCAGGTTGAGTTGCGCCTTCAGCCAGCGTGTGCGCGCCGGGTATACGCACTGGGCATGTTGCTGGCCGGCGTTGGTCGGAGCGTAGAGGGCGCGCAGCGTGGCCGTCAGTTCCTGGTCGGGGTGTGTGTTGCCGTCGGGCGCGAGGAAAAACTTCTTGTCGCTGATGTAGCTGCGCCAGCCACCGAGCTTGGCGGTCTCGTAGTGGCCCAGGGAAATCCAGAAGCGGTCATTGGCCAGTTGCTGCAAACGTTGAGGGTCGACATGGGACGCGGCGGACAGCGGGGCGCACACACAGAGCGCCAGCCAGGCAAGGCGTTTGAGCATAGTCGGCTACTTGGAAAGTCGAAAAATAAAGACCGAAGGGGCCCCAAAAAGAAAAACCCGCTCCCCGAGAGGAGCGAGTGGTGTCGAGCTTAAGCTTGAGTGGCGTACTTGGCCAGGCGTGGGTCGTTCTTCAGCACGGCCAGGGTGTTGGTATGCACGTCTTCGGCCGTCACGTCGGCCTTGCTGAAAATCTGCTGGAAGTGCTCGTGGGTCACGGCGGAGAAATGCGCACGGTCTTCTGGCGCCACGCCCAGTACCACGGCGTAGGTGGTCAGCGCTTCACCCTGACCCTTGGCCATGTCTTCGGACAGCTCGTTCATCATGCCATTCATGGCCAGCCAGGACTTGCCACCATAGGTCAGCGCCGCGTTGGTCGAGCAACCGTTGGTGCCGGAGGTCATGCCGAAGGTGGCGTTACCGGAGGTGCCGTTGGTGGTGGATGCGAGGAAGTGAGCCGGGGTGCCACGCTGACCTTCGAAGAGCATGTTGCCCCAGCCGCAATCCGGGCCGCCTGGCGCCTGAGCCATGGCGTTGATGGAGACTGCGGTGAAGAGAGTACCGAGAAGAATCCGTTTCATAGCTATGTTCTCTTTTATGTGCATACCAATGGACAGGGTCTGGCCTGTGGCCGGGACGGCCAGATGCCAGTGGGCCGGTTATTCGTCCAGCCGCGCAATTTGGAGTTTAGGCACGATCTGAGGGTTCCGTGGCATTTTGCAAAAACTATGCAGTCAACCGTGGCTATGCTCTGGCCCGAGGCGCTCCTTGCCAGCCAGGGAGGGGAGCGCCAGAATGCCGTTATCTGCCCCGCCTGATGTAAGGAAGCCCGATGCCTGATCCTGTTGCTGCCAGCTTGCGTCTAGCGCCTGAAGCGCTGACCCGTCCGTTTTCCGCTGAACAGTTCAGCTTCTCTACCACCAATGATCTGGAGCCCTTCCGCGGTGTGCTTGGCCAGGAGCGTGCGGTCGAAGCATTGCAATTTGGCGTGGCGATGCCACGTCCCGGTTATAACGTGTTTGTCATGGGTGAGCCCGGCACCGGCCGGTTTTCGTTCGTCAAGCGTTACCTCAAGGCCGAAGGCAAGCGCCTGCAGACCCCGGCGGACTGGGTCTACGTCAACAATTTCGATGAGCCCCGCGAACCCCGCGCCCTGGAGCTGCCGTCGGGCACCGCCGGGGCATTCATCACCGACATCAATGGCCTGATCGACAACCTGCTGGCGACCTTTCCGGCGGTGTTCGAGCATCCGTCCTACCAGCAGAAAAAAAGCGCCATCGACCGCGCCTTCAACCAGCGCTACGACCGCGCCCTGGATGTGATCGAACGCCTGGCGCTGGAAAAGGATGTCGCGTTGTACCGCGACAGCAGCAACATCGCCTTCACGCCGATGAGCGACGGCAAGGCCCTGGATGAGGCCGAGTTCGCCCAGTTGCCGGAAGCCGAGCGCGAGCGCTTCCATGACGACATCTCGGGCCTGGAAGAACGCTTGAACGAAGAACTCGCCAGCCTGCCGCAGTGGAAGCGCGAGTCCAGCAATCAGTTGCGCCAACTCAACGAAGAAACCATCACCCTGGCCCTGCAACCCCTGCTGGCGCCGTTGTCCGAAAAATACGCGGAGAACGCGGCAGTCTGCGGTTATTTGCAAGCCATGCAGGTCAACCTGCTCAGGACCGTGGTCGAGCAGTTGGTGGACGACAGCAAGACCGACGCCGTCGCTCGCAAACTGCTGGAGGAGCAATACGCGCCGAGCCTGGTGGTGGGGCATCCCACCAGCGGTGGGGCGCCGGTGGTGTTCGAGCCACACCCGACCTACGACAATCTGTTTGGTCGTATCGAATACAGCACCGACCAGGGCGCGCTCTACACCACATACCGGCAGTTGCGTCCCGGTGCCCTGCACCGGGCCAACGGCGGTTTCCTGATCCTGGAAGCGGAAAAAATGCTCGGTGAGCCGTTCGTGTGGGATGCGCTCAAGCGTGCCCTGCAATCGCGCAAGCTGAAAATGGAATCGCCCTTGGGCGAACTGGGGCGCCTGGCCACCGTGACCCTGACACCGCAGCACATCCCGTTGCAGGTCAAGGTCGTGATCATCGGCGCCCGCCAGCTCTACTACACCCTGCAAGACCTGGATCCGGACTTCCAGGAAATGTTCCGGGTGCTGGTGGATTTCGACGAAGACATCCCGATGGGCGACGAGAGCCTGGAGCAGTTCGCCCAGTTGCTCAAGACCCGCACTTCGGAAGAGGGCATGGCCCCGCTGACGGCCGATGCGGTCGCGCGCGTGGCCACCTACAGTGCGCGGCTGGCCGAGCATCAGGGACGCTTGTCGGCGCGTATCGGCGACTTGTTCCAATTGGTCAGCGAAGCGGACTTCATTCGCCAACTGGCCGGTGACGAGATGACCGACGCCGGCCATATCGAGCGTGCCCTCAAGGCCAAGGCGACTCGTACCGGGCGCGTCTCGGCGCGCATCCTCGACGACATGCTGGCCGGGATCATCCTGATCGACACCGACGGCGCGGCCGTGGGCAAGTGCAACGGTTTGACGGTACTTGAAGTCGGTGACTCGGCGTTTGGCGTGCCGGCGCGGATTTCCGCCACGGTGTATCCGGGCGGCAGTGGCATTGTCGACATCGAGCGGGAGGTCAACCTCGGCCAGCCGATCCACTCCAAGGGCGTGATGATCCTGACGGGCTACCTGGGCAGTCGTTATGCCCAGGAATTCCCGCTGGCGATTTCGGCGAGCATCGCGCTGGAGCAATCCTACGGTTACGTGGACGGCGACAGCGCATCGCTGGGCGAGGCGTGCACGTTGATCTCGGCCTTGTCGAGGACGCCGTTGAAGCAGTGCTTTGCCATCACCGGTTCGATCAACCAGTTCGGTGAAGTGCAGGCGGTGGGCGGGGTCAACGAGAAGATCGAAGGTTTCTTCCGCCTCTGCGAAGCCCGCGGTCTGACGGGCGAGCAGGGTGCGATCATTCCCCAGGCCAACGTCGCCACCCTGATGCTCGATGAGAAAGTGCTGGCCGCCGTACGGGCCGGGCAATTTCACGTCTATGCCGTGCGCCAGGCCGACGAAGCACTGAGCCTGCTGGTGGGCGAGCCTGCCGGTGAACCGGACGAAAACGGCCAGTTCCCCGAAGGCAGCGTCAATGCCCGCGTGGTGGAGCGCCTGCGGGTAATTGCGGAGATGATCAGCGAAGAGGAGATCAAGGAAGCGGAAGCCGAACAGGCGCAGCAGGCCTTGGTGGAGACCAAGCCGGCTTGAGGCTTTGCTGATCGCAGGAAGACCCTTGTGGGAGCGAACCTGTGGGAGCATAGCTTGCTCGCGATAACGGTTTTACAGCCTACAAAGAGGTGGGTTGTGAGGGCGCCATCGCGAGCAAGCTTTGCTCCCACAGGCATTCCATTGTCTTGGGCTGAATGCTAAAGAGTGCCACCACTTTGGCGTCAATATTCACACTATGACCATTCGGCGCATTCCGGTCTTGAAAATGCTTGCGCCAAGAACTTTTCTTCTATCCTGAGTTCAAGGATAACGAGAGCCATCATCGGATCGAAACAGCCTCATTCCCGGGGCTGAATACCGGATCTACCCGAGGGGCGCCGCCATGTCGCGCAACCTTTGTCTCACTCGCCAATGCCTGGGCCTTGTCACCCGTATCGAATGCGCTATCCGCCCCCTGGCGGGAGATACCGGAATGTGGACCTTGCTCTTCGCCGCCGGAATGGCCGGCGAACAACCCTCCGCCATCAAGGCCCAAGGCCCGTTCGCCGGCCCCAACGCCGCCGAATCCATTCTCGACACTATCGTTCAAAGCCTGACGTTGCACGGCTACGAACTGGCCAACGACCCACAGATCTGGTGCCTGCACATGCAGGCGCAACTGCGGGAGATCAATGGTGGCCGCTGCCGTAACGTCAACGGCTTCGAGTTTCGCCCGCTGCATTGACGGCCGTCAGGGCCCGGGCTGCTCACTGTAAAATTTTGACACAAGGGCAGGGGCCAAGGATCGGCCCGGCGTTTGTGGGGCAAGTCGTGGCTGATATACTCGCCGCGATTTTTCAGCCCTGGTATGAGATTCAATGGAACGCTTTATCGAAAATGCAATGTACGCCTCCCGTTGGCTGCTGGCGCCGATCTACTTCGGGCTGTCCCTGGGTTTGCTGGCCCTGGCGCTGAAGTTCTTCCAGGAAGTCTTCCACGTCATTCCAAACGTGTTTTCCATGGCCGAATCCGATCTGATCCTGGTGCTGCTGTCGCTGATCGACATGGCCCTGGTGGGCGGCCTGCTGGTGATGGTGATGATTTCCGGCTATGAGAACTTCGTCTCGCAACTGGACATCGGCGAGGAGAAGGAAAAGCTCAACTGGCTGGGCACCATGGACTCTTCCTCGCTGAAGATGAAAGTCGCCGCCTCGATCGTGGCCATTTCCTCCATCCACTTGCTGCGCATTTTCATGGACGCCAAGAACGTCGATCCCGAGCACCTGATGTGGTACGTGATCATCCACATGACCTTTGTCGTCTCGGCATTCGCCATGGGCTACCTGGACAAGCTGACCAAGCACTGAGGCCCGTACATCGTGCCGGCGCGGCGCCCGTCTGTTGCAAGGCAGACGGGCGTTGTCGTTTTTGGCGCGCGCCTGGTGTCGATGCTCGTCATCGGCCCCGGCATCTGTGCTAGTCTGCTGGCCCTTTTTGGTTCCGGGCGCTCCGGAAGGCGCTGTGTCACGCACGGCCACTTCCCGAGCCGTCCGCACAGCGGAGCAGCATCATGTCCGAAGTTAACCTGTCCACCGACGAAACCCGCGTCAGCTACGGCATTGGCCGTCAGTTGGGCGACCAACTGCGCGACAACCCGCCGCCGGGCGTGAGCCTGGACGCGATCCTGGCCGGCCTGACCGACGCATTCGCCGGCAAGCCGAGCCGCGTGGGCCAGGACGAAATGTCCGCCAGCTTCAAGGTCATTCGTGAAGTCATGCAAGCCGAAGCGGCTGCCAAGGCTGAAGCCGCTGCTGGCGAAGGTCGTGCGTTCCTGGCCGAAAACGCCAAGCGTGAAGGCATCACCTCCCTGGCTTCGGGCCTGCAATTTGAAGTGCTGACCCAGGGCGAAGGCGCCAAGCCGACCCGTGAAGACCAGGTGCGTACCCACTACCACGGCACCCTGATCGACGGCACCGTGTTCGACAGCTCCTACGAGCGTGGCCAACCGGCTGAATTCCCGGTAGGCGGCGTGATCCCAGGCTGGACCGAAGCCCTGCAACTGATGAACGCCGGCAGCAAATGGCGCCTGTACGTGCCGAGCGAACTGGCTTACGGCGCTCAAGGCGTTGGCAGCATCCCGCCGCACAGCGTACTGGTGTTCGACGTCGAGCTGTTGGACGTTCTGTAAGACCCTG
The DNA here is from genome assembly GCF_057809015.1 of Pseudomonas sp. FG6. Classification (NCBI taxonomy): domain Bacteria; kingdom Pseudomonadati; phylum Pseudomonadota; class Gammaproteobacteria; order Pseudomonadales; family Pseudomonadaceae; genus Pseudomonas; species Pseudomonas sp. FG6. The sequence goes on along the minus strand of NZ_JBMDJD010000048.1, from coordinate 1,035 downwards.
TCCGGTTTGACGCTGGGCAAATACATGTGAGAGCGGGCTTGCTCGCGAATGCTGATGGTCAGTTGATTTTTTCGTTAACTGACACACTGTTTTCGCGAGCAAGCCCGCTCCCACACAGGGTTTATGTGCTTCATCCCTGGAATCTGTCATTGAAATCGCCACTGGGGCGCAACGCCCGGGCGTAACAGAACAGGAACAGATTGCGCACCAGCTCCTTGAGCACCAAGGGCTCGCTGGAGCTCAAACTGTTGAGGTCCAGGTCTCCCTGGTCCTGCAACTCGCTCAACGCTTGCTCCTCAATCACTGCACAGACTTCACCGGTTTCCCGATGCAGGATCCGGAGGTAGGGATGTGGGCGGTCCAGCCAGGCATCGATCAAATAAGTCATGGTTCTCATCTCCTTGATGGGTGCAATGAGAATAATTCTTATTCGCCAAATAGCAAGTCTCTATTGGTATTCCGATTGTTTTTCTGACGACGGGCGATGGCTGCGCAGCGGGCGGGGGTTGGTGCGGTGCTGGATAAATGGGACTGAAGCGGGGGAGGGTGAAGCACCATCCCGCGCACGGGGCGCGGGATGGAATACAGCAGGATCAGACTTTTCTGACGAACTCGGATTTGAGTTTCATCGGGCCGATGCCGTCGATCTTGCAGTCGATGTCGTGGTCGCCATCGCACAGGCGGATGTTCTTGACCTTGGTGCCGACCTTGACCACCAGCGACGTGCCCTTGACCTTGAGGTCCTTGATCACGGTAATGGTGTCACCGTCCTGCAGGACGTTGCCCACGGAATCTTTTTTCACGGTGTCGTCGGACGCGACTTCAGCTTCGCCGCTGGCGGACCATTCGTGGGCACACTCCGGGCAGACCAGCTGAGTGCCGTCTTCGTAGGTGTATTCGGAATTGCATTTCGGGCAGGGAGGCAGCGTGCTCACTAAGGTTCCTTGGGTATCAGGAGGGCAAAAGGGCGCACATTATATAGGGTTTTGTTGCCGGGAGGGCGATGTGGTTTTTTGTGGTGAGGGAGCTTGCTCC
>NZ_JBMDJD010000047.1:0-29601 GCF_057809015.1 Pseudomonas sp. FG6 | reverse complement strand
GAGGAGGAGGAGGAGGAGGAGGAGGAGGAGGAGGAGGAGGAGGAGGAGGAGGAGGAGGCGCCAACGCGATGGCATGAAGTTCTGAAGCCGGATTGTGTTCGCACAACCCCCCGCGCAGTCGCCTGACTGAAAATCTGCTTGAGCCAGGTCCGAGTCTTGTCTGCCACATTGAACGCCTCGCGCTTTTCGATGCTGGCCTGCAGCTTCGCGCAGTCGGCGCGAGTGATGTGCTCCAGCTGCATCTCACCGAGTGCCGGTAGCAGATCCTTGTCGAGGTAGTCGCGAGTCTTCTTTAGCGTGGCAAGGGGCGGGGGTGGAATCCCAGAAACCAAAAAGCCCGCAATTAGCGGGCTCTAGGGGTGTTGCGTAGACGCTGGTAGTCGTCTATGTACTGCAAATGGTGCCCCGAGGGAGACTCGAACTCCCACTCCTTTCGAAAACGGATTTTGAATCCGCCGCGTCTACCAATTCCGCCATCAGGGCTCAATGGCGGCGAAGTATAGAGAGGTGCCTACCGTTGGTCAATCACGTTTCGTGGTGAATTTTTGATATTTCCGCTAGACTTCCCGGCCCTGCTAGACGAACCCCATCATGCGTGTTGCTGACTTTACCTTCGACCTCCCTGATTCGCTGATCGCTCGCCACCCTTTGGCCGAGCGTCGTGCCAGTCGCCTGTTGACCCTGGACGGGGTCACCGGGGCCATGGCTCACCGTCAATTCACTGATTTGCTTGAGCATTTGCTCCCGGGCGATCTGATGGTGTTCAACAATACCCGGGTGATTCCGGCGCGGTTGTTTGGCCAGAAGGCCTCCGGCGGCAAGCTGGAGATTCTGGTGGAGCGGGTGCTGGACAGTCACCGTGTGCTGGCTCATGTGCGCTCCAGCAAGTCGCCCAAGCCCGGTTCGTCGATCTTGGTCGACGGCGGTGGTGAGGCGCGGATGGTGGCGCGGCACGATGCGTTGTTCGAACTGGAGTTTGCCGAAGAGGTGTTGCCGCTGCTCGACCGTGTCGGGCACATGCCGTTGCCTCCTTACATAGACCGCCCGGACGAAGGTTCGGACCGCGAGCGTTACCAGACCGTGTACGCCGAGCGCCTGGGGGCGGTGGCGGCGCCGACGGCGGGGCTGCATTTCGATCAGCCATTGCTGGAGGCGATTGCCGCCAAGGGCGTGGAGACAGCGTTCGTGACGCTGCACGTCGGCGCGGGGACGTTCCAGCCGGTGCGGGTGGAACGTATCGAAGACCACCATATGCACAACGAATGGCTGGAAGTGAGCCAGGAAGTGGTCGACGCCGTGGCGGCCTGTCGTGCTCGCGGTGGGCGGGTGGTGGCGGTGGGGACCACCAGCGTGCGTTCCCTGGAAAGCGCCGCGCGCGATGGCGTGCTCAAGCCGTTCAGTGGCGACACCGACATCTTCATCTACCCGGGCCGGCCGTTCCATGTGGTCGATGCCCTGGTCACCAATTTCCATTTGCCCGAATCCACGCTGTTGATGCTGGTTTCGGCGTTCGCCGGTTATCCCGAAGCCATGGCCGCCTACAAGGCCGCCGTCGAGCATGGATACCGCTTTTTCAGCTACGGTGATGCGATGTTCATCACCCGTAACCCCGCGCCACGCGGGCCCGAGGAAACAGTATGAGTCGCACCTGTCGCATGTCCTTCGAGTTGCTCGCCACCGATGGCAAGGCGCGTCGCGGTCGCCTGACCTTCCCGCGCGGTACGGTGGAAACCCCGGCGTTCATGCCGGTGGGCACCTACGGCACGGTCAAGGGCATGTTGCCGCGTGACATCGAGGCCATTGGCGCGGAAATCATCCTGGGCAATACCTTCCACCTGTGGCTGCGCCCGGGCATGGAAGTGATCAAGGCCCACGGCGACCTGCACGATTTCATGCAGTGGAAAGGCCCGATCCTGACCGACTCCGGTGGCTTCCAGGTGTTCAGCCTCGGCGCGATGCGCAAGATCAAGGAGGAGGGCGTGACCTTCGCCTCGCCGGTGGACGGCGCCAAGGTATTCATGGGCCCGGAAGAGTCGATGCAGGTACAGCGCGACCTGGGCTCGGACATCGTGATGATCTTCGACGAGTGCACACCGTACCCGGCCGACGAAGACGTCGCGCGGGTGTCCATGGAATTGTCGTTGCGCTGGGCCCAGCGCTCGAAGAACGCCCATGCCGACAACACGGCGGCGCTGTTCGGGATCGTGCAGGGCGGCATGCACCAGGACCTGCGCATGCGCTCGCTAGAAGGCCTGGACAAGATCGGCTTCGACGGCCTGGCCATCGGCGGTTTGTCGGTGGGCGAACCCAAGCACGAGATGATCAAGGTGCTTGATTACCTGCCGGCGCAGATGCCTGCTGACAAACCTCGTTACCTTATGGGCGTTGGCAAACCGGAGGATCTGGTTGAGGGTGTGCGCCGCGGGGTGGACATGTTCGATTGCGTGATGCCAACCCGTAATGCCCGCAATGGGCATCTGTTCATCGACACGGGTGTGTTGAAGATCCGTAACGCGTTCCATCGCCATGATGATTCGCCGCTGGATCCGACCTGCGATTGCTACACGTGCCAGAACTTCTCCCGCGCTTACCTGCATCATTTGGACAAGTGCGGCGAAATGCTGGGGAGCATGCTCAATACCATCCACAATTTGCGCCATTACCAGGTGCTGATGGCTGGTTTGCGTGAGGCTATTCAACAGGGTACATTGGCCGCCTTCGTCGAGGCCTTCTATGCCAAGCGTGGGTTGCCTGTACCGCCCTTGGACTGAGTTTTCCGATCCTAAGATTCAATACTTGCAACTGGAGTGCTAAATGAGCTTTTTTATCTCTAACGCCATGGCTGACGCGGCTGCACCTGCTGCTGCCGGCCCGATGGGTGGCGGTTTCGAGTGGATTTTCCTGGTCGGCTTCCTGGTCATCTTCTACCTGATGATCTGGCGTCCACAGGCCAAGCGCGCCAAGGAGCAGAAGAACCTGCTCAGCAACTTGCAAAAGGGCGATGAAGTGGTCACCACCGGTGGCATCGCTGGCAAGATCACCAAAGTGGCCGACGACTTCGTGGTACTGGAAGTGTCCGACACTGTTGAAATGAAGTTCCAGAAGGGCGCTATCGCGGCCACGCTGCCAAAAGGCACGCTGAAAGCGATCTAAGTAACAACTTCTATTCAATCGACGGGGCGCGCAAGGCGCCCCGCGTCATAAGCGGGCGGCGTGATGCTGAACAAATACCCTCTGTGGAAATATGTACTGATCCTGGCGGTGCTGGCGGTCGGTCTGATTTATTCCGCTCCCAATCTCTACCCGGATGACCCGGCCATTCAGGTCAGTGGCGCAAGCACAGCCTTGCAGGTCACCCAGGCGGATCTGGATCGTGCGAGTGCGGCGCTCAAGGCGTCGAATATCGAGGTCAAGGCAGCCTCTATTGCCGAAAACGGCAAGGGCGGCCTGTTGCGCCTGGTCAAGGCTGAAGACCAGCTGCCAGCCAAGGACGTGGTGCGCAAGGCGTTGGGCGACGATTACGTTGTGGCCCTGAACCTGGCGCAGACCACTCCGCAATGGTTGCGCAAAGTGGGCGCGCACCCGATGAAACTGGGCCTGGACTTGTCCGGTGGTGTGCACTTCCTGCTGGAAGTGGACATGGAAAAAGCCCTCGACGCACGCATGAAAGTCTATGAAGGCGACGTCAAGAGCCTGTTGCGCAAAGAGCGCCTGCGCTATCGCAGCCTGCCGCAGCTCGACGGTGCCATCCAGCTGGGCTTCAGTGATTCCGACACTCGCGAGCAAGCGCGTGCGCTGATTCGCAAGAGCTTCAACGATTTCGACGTTGTGCCTGCCGACCTCAACGGTCAACCGGTGCTGCGTCTGGCGATGACCCCGGCCAAGCTGGCGGAAATCCGCGAATACTCCATCAAACAGAACTTGACCACGGTGCGTAACCGCGTCAACGAGCTGGGTGTGGCCGAGCCGATCGTGCAGCGCCAGGGCGCCAACCGCATCGTGGTTGAGCTGCCGGGTGTGCAGGACACTGCCGAAGCCAAGCGTATCCTCGGCAAGACCGCCAACCTGGAGTTCCGCCTGGCCGCCGAGCCGGGTGCATCCAAGGCCACTTCCGAGAGCTTCGAGTTCCGCGAGGGCAAGCGTCCTGCTGCGCAGATCGAGCGTAGCCTGATCATCACCGGTGACCAGGTGACCGACGCCAAGGCCGGCTTCGACGAGCAGGGTCGTCCACAGGTGAACATTCGCCTCGACGGCCACGGTGGCGAACTGATGAGCCGCGCCACGCGCAGCAACGTCGGTCGCAGCATGGCGGTGATCTTCATCGAGCAGAAGCCGATCACCACCTACACCAAGCAAGTGGTCGACGGTGTCGAGAAAGACGTCGCGGTGCAGGCGTTCAAGGAAGAGAAGAAGATCATCAGCCTGGCGACCATCCAGTCGCCACTGGGCAGCCAGTTCCGCATCACCGGCCTGAACGGCCAGGGTGAATCCTCGGAACTGGCCCTGCTGCTGCGTGCCGGTGGCCTGGCCGCACCGATGTACTTCGCTGAAGAGCGCACCATCGGCCCGAGCCTGGGTGCCGACAACATCACCAAGGGTATCGATGCGTCGATGTGGGGCATGCTGTTCGTGTCGCTGTTCATCATCGCCATCTACCGCTTCTTCGGCATCATCGCCACCGTTGCGCTGGCGGTGAACATGGTGATGCTGCTGGCCCTGATGTCGCTGCTGGGCGCCACGCTGACCCTGCCGGGTATCGCCGGTATCGTGTTGACCATGGGTATGGCGGTGGACGCCAACGTGCTGATCTTCTCGCGGATACGTGAAGAGATCGCCGCGGGCATGTCGATCCAGCGGGCAATCAACGAAGGCTTCGGCCGGGCATTCACCGCGATTCTCGACGCCAACCTGACCACCTTGCTGGTCGGCGGGATTCTCTTCGCCATGGGCACTGGCCCGGTCAAGGGCTTCGCAGTGACCATGTCCCTCGGGATCTTTACCTCGATGTTCACAGCCATCATGGTGACCCGCGCAATGGTCAACCTGATCTTTGGCGGTCGTGACTTCAAGAAGTTGTGGATTTAAGGGGCTGCCATGTTACGTACTATCAACTTCATGGGTGTTCGCAACGTTGCGTTCGCCCTCACCTTGTTCCTGACCGTGCTGGCGTTGTTCAGCTGGTTCCACAAGGGCTTGAACTACGGCCTGGACTTCACCGGCGGTACGCTCATCGAGCTGACCTACGAGCGTCCGGCCGATGTCACCAAGGTGCGTGAGCAGCTGGCGACCTCGGGTTACGGCGAAGCCATCGTGCAGAGCTTTGGCGCGACCACCGACCTGCTGGTACGCATGCCGGGTGAAGACCCGCAGCTGGGTCACCAGGTGGCCGAAGCCTTGCAGAAGGCCGGTGGCGACAACCCGGCCCAGGTCAAGCGCGTCGAGTTCGTCGGCCCGCAAGTGGGTGAAGAACTGCGCGACCAGGGCGGCCTCGGCATGCTGATGGCGCTGGGCGGCATCCTGATCTACCTGGCCTTCCGCTTCCAGTGGAAGTTCGCGGTGGGCGCCATCGTCTCGCTGATCCACGACGTGATCGTGACCGTGGGCATCCTGTCGTTCTTCCAGATCACCTTCGACCTGACGGTGCTGGCGGCGGTGCTGGCGATCATCGGTTACTCGCTCAACGACACCATCGTGGTGTTCGACCGGGTGCGTGAGAACTTCCGTGTGTTGCGCAAGGCGTCGCTGATCGAGAACATCAACATCTCGACCACCCAGACCCTGCTGCGGACCATGGCGACTTCGATCTCCACCTTGCTGGCGATCGCGGCGCTGCTGTTCTTTGGTGGCGACAACCTGTTCGGTTTCTCCATCGCGCTGTTTGTCGGTGTGTTGGCGGGTACTTACTCGTCGATCTACATCGCCAACGTGGTGCTGATCTGGCTGAACCTGAACACCGAGGACCTGATTCCCCCGGCCGCTACCGAAACGGAAGTGGACGACCGCCCATAAGGCTTGTTCCCCGTCCGTCACGGCCCAAAAGGCGCGAGTTGAACTCGCGCCTTTTTTTATGCTCCAAGGCTGGGAGAAGCGCGGGTTAATCCCGCTTGTTATGGCCAGGAGGTTCAAGTGAACAAATCGATGCTGGTTGGTGCGGTATTGGGTGCTGTCGGTGTGACTGCCGGTGGTGCGGTCGCCACCTACAGCTTGGTGAAGAGTGGCCCTGAGTATGCGCAAGTATTGGCCGTGGAACCGGTCAAGACCCAGATCAAGACCCCGCGTGAAGTGTGCAAGGACGTCACCGTGACCCGGCAAGCGCCGGTAAAGGATCAACACCAGATCGCCGGTACGGTGGTCGGTGCACTGGCAGGTGGTCTACTGGGTAATCAGATCGGCGGCGGCACCGGCAAGAAAATTGCCACGGTTGCGGGCGCGGTCGGCGGTGGTTACGCCGGTAACAAGGTTCAAGAGGGTATGCAGGAGCGCGACACGTACACCACCACCCAGACGCGCTGCAACACCGTCAATGACATCAGCGACAAGGTGGTCGGTTACGACGTGCGCTACATGCTCGACGGCAAAGAAGGCAAAGTCCGCATGGATCGCGACCCGGGCAACCAGATCCCGGTGAGCAAGGACGGTCAGCTGATCCTGGGGCAGAACGAACCGGCTCAGTGATCTGACTGTTATAAAAAAAGCACCCATTGGGGTGCTTTTTTTATGCCCGCGTTTCCATGATCCACCATCAATCCGCTGTGGGAGCGGGCTTGCTCGCGAAGGCTATGGATCAGCCTGCACCTGAGTTCAAGGTGTAATCCATTGTGGCGAGGGAGCTTGCTCCCGCTGGGCTGCGTAGCAGACCCAGGATCTTGCGGTCGCTGCGCCCTAGGCGTCGGAGCGAGCGAGCGCAAGCTCCCTCGCCACAGTTCACAGCTGAGCAGGAGGTGTGAGGCTGGCATAAAAAAGCACCCCGAAGGGTGCTTTTTCTGTAGCCAGGTCGCTTAGCGCTTCAGCGAAGCCGGCAGGTGCGGCTGGATGGCGGTCAGCACGGCCTTGAAGCATTTGGTGTTGCCGGCAACGATGTGGCCTTTTTCAAGGAAGTCGTGGCCGCCGGTGAAGTCGCTCACCAGGCCGCCAGCTTCCTGGATCAGCAGGGCGCCTGCGGCCATGTCCCACTCGGACAGGCCCGACTCCCAGAACGCATCGAAACGACCAGCAGCCACGTAAGCCAGGTCCAGACTCGCGGCGCCAGCGCGGCGGATGCCGGCGGTCTGGCCGACCAGGGCGCGGAACATGCCCAGGTAGTTGTCCAGGTTGTCCATCTGGTCATCGCGGAACGGGAAGCCGGTGCCCAGCAGGGCGCCGTCCAGGCTGGTGCGGCCGCTGACACGCAGGCGACGGCCGTTCAGCTGGGCGCCACGGCCACGGCTGGCGGTGAATTCTTCCTGGCGAACCGGGTCCAGCACGACGGCGTGTTCCAGGCGACCGCGGTATTTGCAGGCGATGCTGACCGCGAAGTGAGGGATGCCACGCAGGAAGTTGGTGGTGCCGTCCAGTGGATCGATGATCCACAGGTATTCTTCACCTTCGATGCCGGTACCGGCGTGCATGCCGGTCTCTTCACCCAGGATCGAGTGGTTCGGGTAAGCCTTGCGCAGGGCGTCGACGATTTTCTGTTCGGCGGCGCGATCAACCTCGGACACGTAGTCCTTGGCGTCTTTTTCGTCGACCTTGATGGTATCCAGGCGCTCGATGGAGCGGAAGATCAGTTCACTGGCGCTGCGGGCGGCGCGCAGCGCGATATTCAGCATGGGCTGCATGGATGTGTCACCTAAGGTTGTTAAAGAAAGCCGGGCATTCTATCAGAAAGTTTCCTCAGGAGAAGGTGGGTGTTCGCTTTCATAGCTTAACGGTAGGTGCTTAGGTAAGATTTGCTCCCTTTATCGTGTTCGAGAGCGCTTCCCGTGTTGCACAACATTCGTGTCGTCCTGGTCAACACCAGCCATCCGGGTAACATCGGCGGCGCTGCGCGGGCCATGAAGAACATGGGCCTGTCGCGTCTGGTGCTGGTCGAGCCGCGTGTGTTCCCCCATCACGAAGCCGACGCCCGGGCCTCGGGGGCCAATGACATCCTGGCCGGTGCCCAAGTGGTCGACACGCTGGAAGATGCCCTGGTGGGCTGCAACCTGGTGCTCGGCACCAGCGCCCGTGACCGGCGCATTCCCTGGCCGTTGCTCGATCCCCGCGAGTGCGGGACCAAAGTGGTCGAGGAGGCCGCGCAAGGCTTTGAGATCGCCCTGGTGTTCGGCCGTGAAGACTCCGGCCTGACCAATGAAGAGCTGCAGCGATGTCACTTCCACGTGCATATCCCTTCCGACCCTGAGTTCAGTTCCTTGAACCTGGGGGCGGCGGTGCAGGTGTTGAGCTATGAAGTGCGCATGGCCTGGCTGGCAGCCGAAGGCAAGCCAAGCAAGGTGGAAAAAACCGAGGTGACGTCGCCACGCAGTGAGACACTGGCGACCATGGATGAACTGGAGCGATTCTACGGCCACCTGGAACAGACCCTGGTGGACATCGAATTCCTCGATCCGGAGAAGCCGCGGCACTTGATGGCGCGCCTGCGCCGGTTGTACGGACGAAGCTCGGTCAGCCGGGCGGAGATGAATATATTGCGCGGCATCCTCACGGAAACCCAGAAAGCGGCCCGTGGCGAGCTGATTAAGCGGAAGGAATAAAATGTTCGATCGTTTGCGTGAAGATATCCAAAGCGTTTTCCATCGTGACCCGGCGGCGCGCAATGCCTTTGAAGTGCTGACTTGCTACCCGGGCATGCATGCGATCTGGCTGCACCGGCTCTCCGGTGCCTTGTGGGGCATGGGCTGGAAGTGGCTGGCGCGCGTGGTTTCGAACTTCGGTCGCTGGCTGACCGGGATCGAGATCCACCCGGGCGCGAAGGTGGGGCGCCGGTTCTTCATCGACCACGGCATGGGCATCGTCATCGGTGAAACCGCCGAAATCGGCGATGACGTGACGTTGTACCAGGGCGTGACCCTGGGCGGCACCAGTTGGAACAAGGGCAAGCGCCACCCGACGCTGGGCGACGGTGTGGTGGTGGGGGCCGGCGCCAAGGTGCTCGGGCCGTTCACAGTCGGCGCGGGGGCGAAAGTCGGCTCCAACGCCGTGGTGACCAAGGCAGTGCCACCGGGCGCGACCGTGGTGGGTATTCCGGGGCGGGTCATCGTCAAGTCCGATGACGAACAGGATGCCCGGCGCAAGGCCATGGCCGAGAAGATCGGCTTCGATGCCTACGGTGTCGGCGAAGACATGCCCGACCCGGTGGCTCGTGCCATCAATCAATTGCTCGATCACCTGCAGGCCGTTGATGGTCGCCTGGAGGGGATGTGCGGGGCGCTGAAGGAACTGGGTAGTAATTACTGTGCCAAGGACCTGCCTGAATTGCGTGAGGAAGATTTTGCCTGTGTGAAGGATAAGGATCAGAGTCAGGCCAGCTAGACCGAGGCGCCTGCATCGCGGGCAAGCCTTGCTCCCACAGGGGCCGCACTGATACCAGTGGGTCGATGTGGGAGCAAAGCTTGCTCGCGATGAACGATCACGCGGTATCGCTGTCACCCCCGCCCAGCCTTTGTTATCATGCGCCCGCTGTTTCGCGAGTAAACCCGAGTATTCCACTAGGTCTTATAGTTGACTTAAATACTCGGGAATTGCATACTCGCACCCATTCCGAACTCTGTGGTAACTGTCCATGCGACTGACTACAAAAGGCCGATACGCCGTGACCGCGATGCTGGATCTGGCATTGCATGCGCAGCACGGGCCGGTGTCCCTGGCCGATATCTCCGAGCGCCAGGGCATTTCCCTGTCTTATCTTGAACAGCTGTTTGCCAAGCTGCGCCGCAGTAACCTGGTCTCCAGTGTTCGCGGCCCTGGCGGCGGCTACCAATTGTCGCGCGACATGCAAGGCATCCAAGTCGCCCAGGTGATCGATGCGGTGAACGAGTCGGTCGATGCGACCAAATGCCAGGGGTTGGGCGATTGCCATGGCGGCGATACTTGCCTGACCCACCATCTGTGGTGCGACCTCAGCCTGCAGATCCACGAATTTCTGAGCGGTATCAGCTTGGCTGATCTTGTAACCCGCCGTGAGGTGCAAGAAGTAGCCCAGCGTCAGGACCAGCGCCATTGCAATGGCAAGGCGCCGCACCTGGACAAGATTGAAGCGTCCGCCGTCGAATGACCGCCGCAGAGCACGCGGAACGCCAGCCAGCCTGATTTAGGAGAGAGTCCATGAAATTGCCGATTTACCTTGATTACTCTGCGACCACCCCGGTTGATCCGCGTGTCGCGCAAAAGATGAGTGAATGCCTGCTGGTCGACGGAAACTTCGGTAACCCGGCGTCGCGCTCCCACGTATTCGGCTGGAAAGCCGAGGAGTCGGTCGAGAACGCCCGTCGCCAAGTCGCCGACCTGGTCAACGCCGACCCGCGTGAAATCGTCTGGACCTCCGGTGCCACCGAGTCCGACAACCTGGCAATCAAGGGTGTCGCGCATTTCTACCACACCAAGGGCAAGCACCTGATCACCTCCAAGATCGAGCACAAGGCTGTCCTGGACACCATGCGCCAACTGGAGCGTGAAGGTTTCGAAGTGACCTACCTCGAGCCCGGTGAAGACGGCATCATCACCCCGGCCATGGTCGAGGCTGCGCTGCGCGACGACACCATCCTGGTTTCGATCATGCACGTGAACAACGAGATTGGTACCGTCAATGACATCGCAGCCATCGGCGAACTGACCCGTTCCAAGGGCATCCTGTTCCATGTCGACGCGGCCCAGTCCACCGGCAAGGTCGACATCGACCTGTCCAAGCTGAAAGTCGACCTGATGTCGTTCTCCGCCCACAAGACCTACGGCCCTAAAGGCATCGGCGCGCTGTACGTGAGCCGCAAGCCGCGTGTTCGCCTCGAAGCGACCATGCACGGCGGCGGTCACGAACGTGGCATGCGTTCCGGCACCTTGGCGACCCACCAGATCGTTGGCATGGGCGAAGCCTTTCGCGTTGCCAAGGAAGACATGGCCGCCGAAAACGTGCGCATCAAGGCCCTGAGCGATCGCTTCTACAAGCAGGTCGAGCACCTTGAAGAGCTCTACGTCAACGGCAGCATGACCGCCCGCGTTCCGCACAACCTGAACCTGAGCTTCAACTATGTTGAAGGCGAGTCGCTGATCATGGCGCTCAAGGACCTGGCCGTGTCGTCCGGTTCGGCGTGCACCTCGGCGTCCCTCGAGCCTTCCTACGTGCTGCGTGCCCTGGGCCGCAACGATGAACTGGCCCACAGCTCGATCCGCTTCACCTTCGGCCGTTTCACCACCGAAGAAGAAATCGATTATGCCGCGCAGAAAGTCTGCGAGGCCGTGACCAAGCTGCGCGCTCTGTCGCCGCTCTGGGACATGTACAAAGACGGTGTCGACATCTCGAAGATCGAGTGGGCGGCGCACTGAAGAAGTCGCCACCAGAGCGGCTCACTGATGAGGATTGAAGTAAATGGCATATAGCGAAAAGGTCATCGACCACTACGAGAACCCGCGCAACGTCGGCAAGATGGACGCGCAGGATCCTGACGTCGGCACCGGCATGGTCGGCGCCCCGGCCTGCGGCGACGTCATGCGCTTGCAGATCAAGGTCAACGAGCAGGGCATCATCGAAGACGCCAAGTTCAAGACCTATGGTTGCGGCTCGGCCATCGCCTCCAGCTCCCTGGCGACCGAGTGGATGAAGGGCAAGACCCTTGATGAAGCCGAAACCATCAAGAACACCCAGCTCGCCGAAGAACTGGCCCTGCCGCCAGTGAAGATTCACTGCTCGGTACTCGCCGAAGACGCCATCAAGGCGGCCGTTCGCGATTACAAGCAGAAGAAAGGCTTGATCTGACCTGTGTACAGGTAAGGAGTTTGCATGGCTATCCAGATGACAGAAGCCGCAGCTAAACATGTGCAGCGCTCCCTCGCGGGGCGCGGCAAGGGCGAGGGTATCCGCCTGGGTGTTCGCACCACGGGCTGCTCTGGCCTTGCCTACGTGCTGGAATTCGTCGACGAAGTGGGCGAAGACGACCAGGTGTTCGAGAGTCATGGTCAGAAAGTGATCATCGACCCGAAAAGCCTGACGTACCTGGACGGCACCGAGCTCGATTTCGTCAAGGAAGGGTTGAACGAAGGCTTCAAGTTCAACAACCCCAACGTGCGCGGTGAATGTGGCTGCGGCGAAAGCTTCAACATCTGAGGCGGCTCGTGGGAACTCCTTGTCATTTTGCTTTGTTCCAATTGCAGCCCGCTTTCCAGCTGGATCTTGAGCAGTTGTCCGCGCGATATCTGGAATTGGCCCGTGGGGTCCATCCGGATCGCTATGCCGATGCCCCCGAGGCTGAGCAGCGGCGGGCGCTCGAACTGTCGGCCAACCTCAATGAGGCGTACCAGACACTCAAGCATCCAGCCAAGCGCGCACGATACCTGCTTGCCATCAGTGGCCATGAGCTGCCCCTGGAGGTCACGGTCCACGATCCCGAGTTTCTTCTGCAGCAGATGCAGTGGCGCGAAGAGCTCGAAGACTTGCAGGACAGTGCCAACCTGGCGGGCGTCGCGGCGTTCAAGCGCCGTTTGAAAGATGCCCAGCAGACACTGAATGAAAGCTTCGCGGCTTGTTGGAGCGACGCTGCGCAACGCGAACAGGCCGAACGCCTGATGCGGCGCATGCAGTTCCTCGACAAGCTCACCTACGAAGTGCGCCAGCTGGAAGAGCGCCTCGACGATTAACCCAGTGCCGCTCCGGTCGCACGCCTGATTACAGATAAGTCCAGATTACGATGGCCCTACTGCAGATCGCTGAACCCGGCCAAAGTCCACAACCGCACCAGCGTCGCCTGGCCGTGGGAATCGACTTGGGTACCACCAATTCCCTGGTCGCTGCGTTGCGCAGCGGTCTTTCCGAGCCGCTGGCCGATGAGCAGGGGCGGGTGATCCTGCCCTCTGCCGTGCGTTATCACGCCGATCGCGTCGAAGTGGGCGAGTCGGCCAAGCTGGCCGCTTCAACCGATCCGCTGAACACCATCGTGTCGGTCAAGCGCCTGATGGGGCGCGGTCTTTCCGACGTCAAACAACTGGGTGATCAACTGCCCTATCGCTTTGTTGGCGGCGAATCCCACATGCCTTTCATCGAAACCGTGCAGGGGCCGAAAAGCCCGGTCCAGGTTTCGGCCGATATCCTCAAGGTGCTGCGCCAGCGTGCCGAAGCGGCTCTGGGTGGCGAGCTGGTGGGGGCAGTCATCACCGTCCCGGCCTATTTCGACGAGGCTCAGCGCCAAGCCACCAAGGACGCGGCCAAGCTGGCCGGCCTGAACGTGCTGCGCCTGCTCAACGAGCCGACTGCCGCTGCCGTGGCGTATGGCCTGGACCAGCACGCCGAAGGCCTGGTCGCGATCTACGACCTGGGCGGCGGCACATTCGATATCTCTATCTTGCGCCTGACTGGCGGCGTCTTCGAAGTCCTGGCCACCGGTGGCGACAGCGCCCTGGGCGGCGATGACTTCGATCATGCCATTGCCGGCTGGATCATCGAAAACGCGGGCCTGTCCGCCGACCTCGATCCGGGCGCGCAACGCCATTTGCTGCAAACCGCCTGCGCCGCCAAGGAGGCCTTGACCGACGCGAGCAGTGTTGAAGTGGTGTACGGCGACTGGAAAGCCTCGTTGAGTCGCGAAACCTTCAATGCGCTCATCGAACCGATGGTCGCCCGCAGCCTCAAGGCCTGCCGTCGCGCCGTGCGGGATTCCGGGGTGGAGCTCGAAGACGTGAAGGCGGTGGTCATGGTCGGCGGTTCGACCCGTGTGCCTCGGGTGCGCGAAGCCGTCGCCGAAGCCTTTGGTCGCCAGCCGTTGACCGAAATCGACCCGGACCAGGTGGTCGCCATTGGCGCCGCGATCCAGGCCGATACCCTGGCCGGCAACAAGCGCGATGGCGGCGAGCTGCTGCTGCTCGACGTGATCCCGTTGTCCCTGGGCCTGGAAACCATGGGCGGCCTGATGGAAAAGGTGATTCCGCGCAACACCACCATCCCCGTCGCGCGTGCCCAGGACTTCACCACCTATAAAGATGGCCAGTCCGCCATGATGATCCACGTGCTGCAAGGCGAGCGTGAACTCATCAGCGACTGCCGCTCCCTGGCCCGTTTCGAATTGCGCGGCATCCCGGCCATGGTGGCCGGTGCGGCGAAGATCCGCGTGACGTTCCAGGTCGACGCCGACGGCTTGCTCAACGTCTCTGCACGCGAGCTGGGTTCGGGCGTCGAGGCCAGCATCCAGGTCAAGCCGTCCTACGGCCTGACCGACGGTGAAATTGCCCGGATGCTCAAGGATTCGTTCCAGTACGCCGGCGACGACAAAGTGGCCCGCGTGCTGCGTGAGCAGCAGGTCGATGCCCAGCGCCTGGTCGAAGCCGTACAAGCGGCCCTGGAGGCCGACGGCGAGCGTTTGCTGGACGCCGAGGAGCGCATGGTTATCGAGCTGCAGATGCAGGAATTGGCCGAATTGATCAAGGGCACCGATGGCTATGCCATCGAGCAGCAGACCAAGCGTCTGTCGCAAGTCACCGATGCGTTTGCCGCCCGTCGCCTGGACTCCACAGTCAAGGCCGCCCTGGCGGGACGCAACCTGAATGAAATCGAGGAGTAACTGAATGCCACAGGTGATTTTCTTGCCCCACGAGAAGTTCTGCCCGGAGGGCATGGTCGTGGAGGCTGCGCCTGGGACGTCCATCCTCGAACTGGCCCATGAGCACCATATCGAGATGGAAAGTGCCTGTGGCGGCGTCTGTGCCTGCACAACCTGCCACTGCATCATCCGTGAGGGTTTCGATTCGCTGGAAGAAGCGGACGAACTGGAGGAAGATTTCCTCGACAAGGCCTGGGGCCTGGAAGCGCAATCGCGCCTGGCTTGCCAGGCGATTGTCGGCGAGGAAGACCTGACCGTCGAAATCCCGAAATACTCGCTCAACCACGCCGCCGAAGCGCCGCATTGATTCAGGAAGCGACAATGAGTCTGAAATGGGTTGATGTGCTGGAAATCGCTATCCAACTGGCTGAATCCAAGCCGGAGGTAGACCCCCGCTACGTGAACTTCGTCGATCTGCACAAATGGGTGCTGGCATTGCCGGAGTTCAGCGATGATCCGAGCCGGGGTGGCGAGAAAGTGCTTGAAGCCATTCAAGCCGCCTGGATTGAAGAAGCAGACTGACGCTGCATCGTACGCAGTTAGGCAATACCCACGAACCCGCGTATAATTCGCGGGTTTAATTTTTCGCAAATTACCGTTTCTGGAGTTACACCATGGCTGTTCAACGTACTTTCTCCATCATCAAGCCTGACGCCGTTGCTAAAAACGTGATCGGCAAGATCGTTACCCGCTTCGAAGACGCTGGCCTGCGCGTTGTAGCTTCGAAAATGAAGCAACTGTCCAAGGCCGAAGCCGAAGGCTTCTACGCTGAGCACAGCGAGCGCGGTTTCTTCGGTGAACTGGTTGCCTTCATGACTTCCGGTCCGGTTGTCGTTCAGGTGCTGGAAGGCGAAAACGCTATCGCTCGCAACCGCGAACTGATGGGCGCTACCAACCCTAAAGAAGCAGCTGCCGGCACCATCCGTGCTGACTTCGCCCAGTCCATCGACGCCAACGCCGTTCACGGTTCGGACTCAGAAGCCGCTGCTGCTCGCGAAATCGCTTACTTTTTCTCCGCTACTGAAGTAACCACTCGCTAAGCCCAGGCTTTTGAGTGAAGGTGAATCCATGACTACATCGAACGGCAAAACCAACCTGTTGGGCCTGACCCAGCCGGAAATGGAGAAATTTTTCGACTCGATCGGGGAGAAGCGTTTCCGTGCCGGCCAGGTGATGAAATGGATTCACCACTTTGGCGTCGACGACTTCGACGCCATGACGAATGTCGGCAAGGCCTTGCGTGAAAAACTCAAGGCCGTTGCCGAGATTCGCGGCCCCGAAGTGGTGAGCCAGGACATTTCCAGCGACGGTACCCGCAAGTGGGTGGTGCGCGTGGCGTCCGGCAGCTGCGTCGAGACCGTCTACATTCCCCAGGGCAAGCGCGGCACCTTGTGCGTTTCGTCCCAGGCAGGCTGTGCCCTGGATTGCAGTTTCTGCTCCACCGGCAAGCAAGGCTTCAATAGCAACCTCACTGCCGCCGAAGTGATCGGCCAGGTGTGGATTGCCAACAAATCCTTTGGCAGCGTCCCGGCGACCGTCGACCGTGCCATCACCAACGTGGTGATGATGGGCATGGGTGAGCCGCTGCTGAACTTCGACAACGTCATCGCCGCCATGCACCTGATGATGGATGACCTGGGCTACGGCATCTCCAAGCGCCGGGTGACCCTGTCCACTTCCGGCGTCGTGCCGATGATCGATGAGCTGGCCAAGCACATCGACGTCTCCCTGGCGTTGTCGCTGCACGCACCCAATGACGCATTGCGTAACCAATTGGTGCCGATCAACAAGAAGTATCCGCTTAAGATGCTGCTCGAGTCGTGCCAGCGCTACATGTCGGCCCTGGGCGAAAAGCGCGTGCTGACCATCGAGTACACATTGCTCAAGGATGTGAACGACAAGGTCGAACACGCGGTCGAGATGATCGAGCTGCTCAAGAACATCCCGTGCAAGATCAACCTGATCCCGTTCAACCCGTTCCCGCATTCCGGTTACGAGCGTCCGAGCAACAATGCGATTCGTCGCTTCCAGGATCAGCTTCATCACGCGGGCTTCAACGTCACCGTGCGCACCACCCGAGGCGAGGACATCGACGCCGCGTGTGGCCAATTGGTCGGACAGGTGCTGGATCGCACCCGTCGCAGCGAACGCTACATTGCCGTGCGCGAGTTGAACGCCACGGACGATGCCGCGCAGAACGCTGCGAACAGTCACTAAGAGAGGAACTCTATGTCCCTGCGCTTCGCGCTCGTCTTGCTGTTGGCCGGGCTGTGCTCCGGTTGTGTCCTGTCGGGTGACTACAACCCGATGAAGACCAGCAAAGGGCGCGATGAGGC
Source organism: Pseudomonas sp. FG6 (assembly GCF_057809015.1). Lineage (NCBI taxonomy): Bacteria > Pseudomonadati > Pseudomonadota > Gammaproteobacteria > Pseudomonadales > Pseudomonadaceae > Pseudomonas > Pseudomonas sp. FG6. Next base: position 12,488 of record NZ_JBMDJD010000047.1, on the reverse strand, counting down.
GCGCGTGGCCTATGTGCAACTGGGCATCGGCTACCTGCAGCAGGGCATGACCGAGCGCGCCAAAGTCCCGCTCAAGAAAGCCCTGGAGCTGGACGCGTCCGATGCCGACGCCAACGCGGCCCTGGCCCTGGTGTTCCAGGCCGAGCTGGAGCCTGAGCTGGCCGACCAGCATTTTCGCAAGGCGCTGTCTGCCCGGCCGCAAGATGCACGGATCCTGAACAACTACGGCAGCTTCCTGTTCGAGCAGGTTCGCTACAAGGACGCCTATGAGCGTTTCGAGCAGGCCGCCGCCGACACCCTTTATCCCGAGCGTTCGCGGGTTTTCGAGAACCTCGGCCTGACGGCCGCGAAGCTCGGCCAGCGTGACCTGGCCCGCCAACAGCTGGAAAAGGCGCTGCGGCTCAACCGCCAGCAACCCCAGGCGTTGCTGGAAATGGCTGAGTTGTCCTACGAAGACAGGCATTATGTGCCCGCGCGGGACTACTACGAACGTTTTAGCCTGCTGAGCGAGCAAAATGCACGTAGTCTGTTGCTCGGCGTTCGGCTCGCCCATGTGTTTGAAGATCGCGACAAGGCCGCCAGTTACGGCCTGCAACTCAAAAGACTCTATCCCGGTACGCCGGAATATCAGCAATACCTGTCGGAGCAATGATGAAAGCGGCGCATCCTGAAGTTGTAGCAGCGACTCGCGTAAATCCCGGTGAGACCCTGCGTCAAGCCCGCGAAAGCAATGGTTGGTCGCTGGCCCAAGTGGCCCTCAAGCTCAATCTCACCGTGGCTTCCCTGAGCAACCTGGAAGCGGGCGCGTTCGACAAGTTGCCTGGGCATACCTTCGCCCGTGGCTACATCCGCGCCTATGCCAAGTTGCTCGACATGGACCAGACCGTGCTGGTCCAGCAATTCGACCAATACACCGGTTCCGACGCCCAGGGCAGCAGCGTGCATAGCCTGGGACGCATCGAAGAGCCGGTTCGCGTTTCCCACACCATTTTGCGAATCGTCAGCCTGTTGTTGCTGATCGCCGTGATCGGTGGCGGTTTCGTCTGGTGGCAGGATCAGACCTCGCTGCGCAACAAGGAGCCGGTCGCGCTGGCGCCTGAGCACGTCGAAGTCGAAGGGGCCGACGGCACCACCCGCATTCATCCGCTGGACGAGCCGGAGGACCAGGCCGTCGTCGATGGCCAGGCCGCAGGCGAAACCACCCTGGCATTGCCTCAGGATCAGGACAGCGCCGACAGCTCCGCCGGTGCCGAGCCGACAGCTCCCGCGGCCCCAGCGCCTGTCACCCCTACTGCCCCGGTATCCCCGGCGCCGACCACCAGCGCACCGATTGCCGCTGCGCCAGTCGTGCACGCCGCTCCGGCGCCGAGCACTCCGGCTCCCGTAGCGCCAACTGCTCCAGTTGCTCCAGTGGCGGCTGTTCCAGTGACGCCGCCGGCTGCCGGCGAAGGCCAGGTGCACATTCAATTCACGGCCGATTGCTGGACGCAGGTTACCGACGGCAACGGCAAGGTGCTGTTCAGTGGTCTCAAGCGCAAGGGCGACAGCACGTCCGTCAATGGCAAACCACCGTTTACCGTGCGCCTGGGCTACGCCCGTGGCGCCCAGGTCAGCTACAACGGCCAACCGGTCGACGTGGCTCCGTTCACCAGTGGCGAGACTGCTCGCCTGAAGTTGGGTCAATAAGTCATGCACGGCGAATCTCCAATCAAGCGTCGCGAATCCCGAAAGATCTGGGTCGGCAACGTGCCTGTGGGCGGCGATGCGCCTATCGCTGTCCAGAGCATGACCAACAGCGACACCAATGACGTGGCGGCCACCGTCGCCCAGATCAACCGCCTGGAAGCCGCCGGTGTCGACATCGTGCGGGTTTCCGTGCCAGACATGGACGCCGCCGAGGCGTTCGGCAAGATCAAGCAGTTGGTCAAGGTCCCCTTGGTGGCCGACATCCATTTCGACTACCGGATCGCCCTGCGGGTGGCCGAGTTGGGCGTGGATTGCCTGCGCATCAACCCGGGCAACATCGGTCGTGAGGACCGTGTGCGCGCGGTGGTGGACGCTGCTCGCGACCGGGGTATCCCGATCCGCATCGGCGTCAACGCCGGCTCTTTGGAAAAAGACCTGCAGAAGAAATACGGCGAGCCGACTCCGGCGGCGCTGGTGGAGTCGGCCCTGCGCCATGTCGAGCACCTCGAACGCCTGAACTTCCAGGACTTCAAGGTCAGCGTGAAGGCGTCCGACGTATTCATGGCCGTCGAAGCCTACCGCCTGCTGGCCAAGGAAATCGTCCAACCGCTGCACCTGGGTATCACCGAAGCCGGTGGGTTGCGCTCGGGTACGGTGAAATCTGCCGTCGGCCTCGGTATGCTGCTCGCCGAGGGGATTGGCGATACCATTCGCATCTCGTTGGCGGCCGATCCGGTCGAGGAAGTGAAAGTCGGCTACGACATTCTCAAGTCCCTGCACCTGCGTTCCCGTGGTATCAACTTCATCGCCTGCCCGAGTTGCTCGCGGCAGAACTTCGATGTGGTCAAGACCATGAATGAGCTGGAAGGGCGTCTCGAAGACCTGCTGGTGCCGCTGGATGTCGCGGTGATCGGCTGTGTGGTCAACGGGCCGGGCGAAGCCAAGGAGGCCCATGTGGGCCTGACGGGCGGTACGCCGAACCTGATTTACATCGACGGCAAGCCGTCGCAGAAGTTGACGAATGACAATCTGGTGGACGAGCTGGAAAAGCTGATCCGCGAGAAAGCGGCCGAGAAGGTCGAAGCCGACGCAGCGCTCATCGCCCGCGGCTGATCGAACGAATTTTTAAGGATTACCTGTGAGCAAGTCCCTGCAAGCCATCCGTGGCATGAACGACATCCTGCCCGAGCAGACGCCCCTGTGGCGCTATTTCGAGGGCACCGTGGCCCGTTTGCTGGATAACTACGGTTATCGGCAGATCCGCATGCCGATCGTCGAGTTCACCGAGCTGTTCAAGCGCTCCATCGGTGAAGTGACCGACATCGTCGAAAAAGAGATGTACACCTTCGACGACCGCAACGGCGATTCGTTGACCTTGCGCCCTGAAGGCACGGCATCGTGTGTGCGTGCGGTGCTCGAGCACGGCATCAGCGGTGGCGGCCAGGTACAGAAACTCTGGTACATCGGCCCGATGTTCCGTCACGAGCGTCCGCAAAAAGGTCGTTATCGCCAGTTCCACCAGATCGGCCTGGAAGTCTTCAACCTCGAGGGTCCGGACATCGATGCCGAGCTGATCGTCATGACCTGGCGCCTGTGGGGCGAGCTGGGCCTGCGCGATGCGGTCAAGCTCGAACTCAACAGCCTGGGCACCAGCGAGTCGCGCGCGCGCTACCGTGAAGCCCTGGTGGAGTTCCTGTCCGCCCACGTGGACAAGCTGGACGAAGACAGCCAGCGTCGCCTGAAGACCAACCCGTTGCGGGTGTTGGACACCAAGAACGCCGATACCCAGGCGATCCTGGTCGATGCGCCGAAAATGGCCGACTACCTCGACGACGAATCCCGCCTGCACTTCGAAGGGCTCAAGGCGCGCCTGGAAGCCGCTGGCATTCCCTATGTGCTCAACCCGAAGCTGGTTCGCGGGCTGGACTACTACAGCAAGACCGTTTTCGAATGGGTCACCGACAAGCTCGGCGCCCAGGGCACCGTGTGCGCCGGGGGGCGCTACGATGGCCTGGTCGAGCAGATGGGCGGCAAGCCGACCCCTGGCGTGGGCTTTGCCATGGGCATCGAGCGCCTAGTGTTGATGCTCGAGGCGTTGGACAAGGTTCCAGAGGCGCTTTCCCGTCAGGTTGACGTTTACCTGTGCGCCTTCGGCGAAGCAGCGGAGCTGGCAGCCCTGACCTTGAGCGAGCGCGTCCGCGACCAGTTGCCCAACCTGCGTCTGCAGATCAACGCCGGCGGCGGCAGCTTCAAGAGCCAGTTCAAGAAGGCCGACAAGAGCGGTGCGCTGTACGCACTGATCCTGGGTGACGACGAACTGGCCCAACAAGTGGTAGGTTTCAAACCCCTGCGTGGCCAGGGCGAACAACAAAGCATTGCCTGGGATGCGCTTGCAGCACACCTGGCCACCTGCGTCGTGCAGGGTTGAAGCTGTCAAACAGCCGAATTAGCGATTAAGGAGTATTGGGGTGTCGAGTACCGAAGATGAACAGCTGGCGGATTTGAAGGACTGGTGGACGCGCAACGGCAAGCCGCTGGTCACTGGCGGCCTGTTGGCGCTGGTCATCGTGTTCGGCTGGCAGGCCTACCAGAAATACCAGAGCAATCAGTCGCAAGGCGCCTCGATGCTCTACCAGCAATTGCTGGAAACCACCCTGACCCCGGACGGCAAGCCCGACGCTGCCCGTGTGGCGGACCTGGCCGGCAAGCTCGACAAGGAGTTTGGTGGCACTGCCTACGCGCAATACGGTCACCTGTTCGTAGCCAAGGTTGCCGTGGACAGCGGCAAGCTCGATGACGCCGCCACGGAGCTCAAGGGAATCGTCGACAAACCGGCCAACCCGACCCTGGGCGAAGTCGCGCGTCAGCGCCTGGCACAGGTTCTGGCGGCGCAGAACAAGGTTGAAGATGCGCTGAAGCTGCTCGACGGCGATGCCGACAAGGCCTTCCTGGCCACTCGTGAAGAGCTCAAGGGCGACCTGCTGGTACAGCTGGGCCGCGCCGATGATGCTTATGCGGCTTACCAGAAAGCCAAGGCTGCGCTGTCGGATGAAGCCGCAGTGGGTGGCCTGCAAATCAAGCTGGACGACCTGGCCAAAGGGGATGCATGACGTGATCCGTTGGAAACATGCAGCATTGCTGGCCCTGGCCATTATGGCCGCGGGTTGCAGCAGCAACAGCAAGAAAGAACTGCCTCCGGCCGAACTGATCGACTTCAAAGAAGAAGTCGTGTTGCAGAAGCAGTGGAGCCGTTCCATAGGTGATGGGCAGGGTGAAACCTACAACATGCTGGTGCCGGCCATCGATGGCGACACCATCTATGCGGGTGATGTCACCGGCGTAGTCGAGGCCCTGGATCGCCTCAACGGCGACGTCAAATGGAAGAAAGATCTCGAACTGCCTGTTTCCGGCGCCGTTGGCGTGGGTTACGGGTTGGTCATGATCGGCACGCTCAAAGGTGAGATCGTCGCCCTGGACGCGAGCAGCGGCGAAGAGAAATGGCGCGCCCGGGTGAGCAGCGAAGTGCTTGCGCCGCCGGCCACCAACGGTGACGTGGTTGTGGTCCAGACCCAGGATGACCGTCTGATCGGCCTCGACGCCGCCACCGGCAACCAGCGCTGGTTGTACGACAGCACCCCGGCGGTGCTGACCCTGCGTGGCACCAGCGCCCCGGTAGTGACCAACCGCCTGGCGGTGGCTGGGTTGTCCACCGGTAAAGTGGTTGCCCTGGATATTTCCAACGGCGTGCCGGTCTGGGAGCAACGTGTCGCTGTTCCGCAAGGTCGTTCGGAATTGGAGCGCGTGGTCGATATCGACGGCGGCCTGCTGTTGTCCGGCGGTACGCTGTACGTCGCCAGCTACCAGGGTCGCGTTGCGGCACTGGACCTGGAAAGCGGTCGTCCGCTGTGGCAACGCGATGCGTCCAGCTATGCCGGTGTCGCCCAGGGCTTTGGCAGTGTCTACGTGAGCCTGGCTTCGGGCACGGTCGAAGGCGTTGACGAGCGTTCCACTACCGCGCTGTGGAGCAACGACTCCCTGGCCCGTCGTCAATTGTCGGCCCCGGAAGTGTTTTCCAGCTATGTTGCAGTGGGTGACCTGGAAGGTTACCTGCACCTGCTCAGCCAGGTGGACGGTCGTTTCGTCGGCCGTGAACGCATCGACAGCGACGGCCTGCGTGCCCGTCCGCTGGTGGCGGGCAACATGATCTATGTGTATGGCAACAGCGGCAAACTGGAAGCCCTGACCATCAAGTAAGACTATGCTTGGGGTTGAACCCCAAGTGGCCTGTCCTGTGGGAGCGGGCTTGCTCGCGAAAGCGGTGTATCAGAAGCGTATTCGTTGACTGACCCACCGCTTTCGCCAGCAAGCCCACCTCCAAAGGACTGCCTCCGAGCACCAGCCGCTGCCTCGCAGCGGCTTTTGTATTTTCTGAAATAACGCAGTGGAGAGCCGCATGGTTCCCGTAATCGCCCTGGTGGGCCGACCGAACGTCGGCAAGTCCACCTTGTTCAACCGCCTGACCAGGACTCGCGACGCCATTGTCGGCGACTTGTCCGGTCTGACCCGTGATCGCCAATACGGTGAGGCCAAGTGGCAAGGGCGTACCTATATTCTGGTCGACACCGGCGGCATCTCCGGTGATGAGCATGGCATGGACGAAAAAATGGCCGAGCAGTCGCTGCTCGCCATTGAAGAAGCCGATGTGGTGCTGTTCCTGGTAGACGCCAAGGCCGGTTTTACCGCCGCCGACCAGATGATCGCCGAGCATTTGCGCAAGCGTAACAAGCGTTCCTACGTGGTCGCCAACAAGGTCGACAACATCGACCCGGACATGGCCCGCGCCGAGTTCGCACCGTTGGGCATGGGCCAGGCGATCCCGATTGCCGGCGCCCACGGTCGTGGCATCACCCAGATGCTGGAAATCGCTCTGGAGAGTTTCCCGAAAGACGACGTGGAAGAGCCGGAAGAGGGCGAGGAAGAGATCGTTGCTGAAGGCGAGGAAGCCAAGCGCATTCCGGGCCCAAGCGAAAAAGACGGGATCAAGATCGCCATCATCGGCCGCCCGAACGTGGGCAAGTCGACCCTGGTCAACCGCATGCTCGGTGAAGACCGGGTCATCGTCTACGATCAGCCTGGCACCACCCGCGACAGCATCTACATTCCCTTCGAGCGTAACGAAGAGAAGTACACCCTGATCGACACCGCCGGTGTGCGCAAGCGCGGCAAGATCCACGAAGAAGTCGAGAAGTTCTCCGTGGTCAAGACGTTGCAGGCGATCAAGGACGCCAACGTGGTGATCTTCGTGATGGACGCCCGCGAAGGCGTGGTCGATCACGACTTGAACCTGTTGGGCTTCGCCTTGGAAGCCGGTCGGGCGCTGGTCATCGCGATCAACAAGTGGGACGGCATGACGCCGAGCGAGCGGGATTTCGTGAAGGTCGAATTGCAGCGCCGCCTGTTCTTCGTCGACTTCGCCGATATTCACTTCATCTCGGCCTTGCACGGCACTGGCGTGGGTAACCTGTACGCATCGGTGCAGAACTCGTTCAAGTCGGCGGTCACCCGCTGGCCGACCAGCCGCCTGACTCAGATCCTCGAAGACGCCGTCAGCGAGCACCAGCCACCGATGGTCAACAGCCGCCGGATCAAGCTGCGTTACGCTCACCTGGGTGGCGCCAACCCGCCGATCATCGTGATCCACGGTAACCAGATCGAGAAGGTGCCCAAGTCGTATGTCCGCTACCTGGAAAACACCTATCGCCGCGTCCTGAAGCTGGTCGGCACGCCGATCCGCATCGAGTTCAAGGGCGGCGAGAACCCGTACGAAGGCAACAAGAACACGCTCACCGACCGCCAGGTCAACAAGAAGCGCCGCTTGATGTCGCACCACAAGAAAGCCGACAAGAAGCGTCGGGACAAGCGCTAGTCCCGTCTGGATCCGGACATTGGGATATTGATCTGTGGGAGCAAGGCTTGCCCGCGATGAACGATAACGCGGTTCAGCTGTTACACCGCGGTGTGGCTATCGCGGGCAAGCCTTGCTCCCACAGGTATGAGTGTTCAGCATGAAAAAGGGTGCCCCCCGCGGCACCCTTTTTCATGCCCGGCGATTGGGCTATCCTCGGGCTCTCCCGCGCCGCACCAGAGCCGGGTGTAGAGCAGGGAATCCTTGATGATCACCAGCAAGTTGCCGAATGTCGGCATCACCATTTTCACCCAGATGTCTCAGCTCGCGGCACAGACCGGCGCGCTGAACCTGTCCCAGGGATTTCCCGATTTCGATGGCCCGCAAGCCTTGCGCGATGCGGTCGGCCGGCATATCGCCCAAGGTCATAACCAGTATTCGCCCATGACCGGCCTGCCGGCGCTGCGCCAGCAGATCGCCGCGAAGATCGCCCGCAGCTACGGCGCCAGCGTCGACGCCGATCAGGAAGTGACCGTGACCCCAGGGGCGACCCAGGCGATTTTCTGCGCCATCGCGGCGGTGGTCCACAGCGGTGACGAAGTGATCGTCTTCGACCCCAGCTACGACAGCTACGAGCCTGCGGTGCAATTGGCCGGCGGGCGTTGCGTGCATGTGCCATTGGGCCTGGATGACTTTGCCATCGACTTCGAGAAGCTCGGCGAAGCCCTGAGCCCGCGCACGCGCATGATCATTCTCAACTCGCCGCACAACCCCAGCGGCGCCCTGATCAGTCGCGCCGAACTGGACCAGTTGGCGGCCTTGATTCGCGACCGCGATATCTATCTGGTCAGCGACGAGGTCTACGAACACCTGGTGTTCGACGGCGTACCCCATGTCAGCGTGCTCGCCCATGAAGAGCTGTACCGCCGCGCCTTCGTGGTCAGTTCGTTCGGCAAGACTTACCATGTCACCGGTTGGAAAACCGGCTACGTCGTGGCGCCGCCCGCCCTCACGGCGGAACTGCGCAAGGTGCACCAGTACGTCAGTTTCTGCGGCGTGACGCCGCTGCAATATGCCTTGGCCGACTACATGGCCGATCACCCGGAGCACGTCGAGCAGTTGCCGGACTTCTACCAGGCCAAGCGCGACCTGTTCTGCGATTTGCTGGCGCCGTCGCGGTTCAGCTTCAAGCGCGTGACCGGGACTTACTTCCAGCTGGTGGATTATTCGCAGATTCGCCCGGACCTGAACGACGTCGACATGGCGGTGTGGATGACCCGCGAGCATGGCGTGGCGACGATTCCGATCTCGGTGTTCTACCAGAACCCACCGCAAGGCCAGCGCCTGGTGCGCCTGTGCTTCGCCAAACGCGAGGAGACGCTGCGCGAAGCGGCGGAGAAACTATGCGTGATCTGAGAGCGTTGCCCGATCTCGACATCGCGCTGATCCAGACGACCCTGGCCTGGCACGACCGCCAGGCGAACCTGGAACACTTCCAGGGTTTACTGGAGCAGGCCCGTGGCGCAGACCTGATCATCCTGCCGGAGATGTTCACCACCGGGTTTTCCATGGAGTCGAAAACCCTGGCCGAGCCGGAACACGGCCCCACCAGCTATTGGTTGCGGGAGCAGGCGTCGAGGCTCAACGCGGTGATCACCGGCAGCTTGATCGTCGAGGCCGCGGACGGCAGTCACCGCAATCGCCTGCTCTGGGCCCGGCCGGACGGCGAAGTGCTGCATTACGACAAGCGCCACCTGTTCCGCATGGCGGGCGAACATAACCACTTCACACCGGGCGAACGGCAGGTGTTGTTCGAACTCAAGGGCTGGCGGATCCGACCGTTGATTTGCTACGACCTGCGCTTTCCGGTCTGGAGTCGTGATGCCGAAGACACCGACCTGCTGCTGTACACCGCCAACTGGCCGGGCGCGCGGCGTCAGCATTGGAACCGGCTGTTGCCGGCCCGGGCCATCGAGAACCTGTGCTATGTGGCGGCGGTGAACCGTGTCGGCACCGACGGCAAGGGCTTTGCCTATACCGGCGACAGCCAGGTATTGGACTTCCAGGGCGAGACATTGCTCGGGGCTGGCGAGGCTGACGGGGTGTTCCGGGTGTCCCTAAGTGCGGCGGACCTGGCGGCGTATCGCACGCGGTTTCCGGCGAACCTGGACGCCGATGATTTCGAATTCATCTGATTGAAGCGTTTCAGCCCTTCAGTTATTGCAGGTTGTGCCGATAACCCGTCAGCCAAGGAGGAGTCCCTATGACCAGCATCAGCGCAACCACCCTGAATCCTTACCTGCAATCGTCTCCGAAAGTCTCGGTCAAAGGCGCAGCAGAAGAGGCAACACCCGCCACCAGCCCCACCGTATCGCTTGGGAAAAGCGACGATGACGCACCTGCCGGCGCCGCAGAGGCAAAAGGCAGTGGCGCCAGCGGCAGTGCCAGCAGCAGTAACCAGCAGGTCATCGAACAGCTGAAGAAGCAGATCGAGCAGACCGAAAAGCTCTTGGCCCAACAACAGGCCCAGTTGGCCCAGGTCCAGAACAGCAGGCTCGCCGAAGAGCAGAAAGCCCAGCAGGCGATGGCGCTACAGGCCCAGATCATGGGTACCCAGGCGACGCTGATGACCCTGCGCGGTTCGCTGTTGCAGGCCATGACTGTTTCTATTGATACCCATGCCTGAGATTGTTGTTGCCTGAGAGATTGCCTTCGCGAGCAGGCCCTGACAGGCAACACAAAAATATCAGCCAAACAAAAAGGCCCCAGGGTTCACACCCCAGGGCCTTTTTGCATTATCAGCTCAACGATCAGGCCGCCTTGGCTTCCGGCTGGCTCAGCGAGCGGTTCAGCGCACTGAACAGTGCCTTGAAGCTGGCAGTGGTGAAGTTTTCATCGATGCCTACGCCGTGCACCGCGCGTTCACCGTTGACCCGCAGTTCGATGTACGCCGCGGCCTTGGCATTGGTGCCGGCACCGATGGCGTGTTCGTTGTAGTCCATGATCTCCACTGGAACTGGCAGGCCGGCCACCAGCGCTTCCAGTGCACCGTTGCCCTTTCCGCGCCAGTGCAGGTTGGTCTCGCCCTGGCCCTTGCTCGCCACTTCCACTTCCACGGCGCTGTGGCCGTTCTCTTCTTGCAGGCGATGGCTGACCAGCGCATACGGCGTGTTGGCTTGCAGGTATTCGGTGTGGAGCAGGGCGTGGATCTGCTGGGCGGTCATTTCCAGGCCCAGGCGATCGGTTTCGCGCTGCACCACCTGGCTGAACTCGATCTGCATGCGACGCGGCAGGCTGATGCCGTATTCCTGTTCCAGCAGGTAGGCAATGCCGCCCTTGCCCGACTGGCTGTTTACCCGAATCACCGCCTCGTAGCTGCGGCCGATGTCGGCCGGGTCGATCGGCAGGTAAGGCACTTCCCACAAAGCGTCCGACTTCTGCTGGGCGAAGCCCTTGCGGATAGCGTCCTGGTGCGAGCCGGAGAACGCGGTGTGGACCAGGTCGCCCACGTACGGATGACGCGGGTGCACGGGGATCTGGTTGCACTCTTCGACCACTTTGCGTACGCCGTCGATGTCGGAGAAGTCCAGCTCAGGGTTGATGCCTTGGGTGTAGAGGTTCAGCGCGACGGTCACCAGGTCGACGTTACCGGTGCGCTCGCCGTTGCCGAACAGGCAGCCTTCGACGCGGTCGGCGCCGGCCATCAGGCCCAGCTCGGTGGCGGCCACGCCGGTGCCACGGTCGTTGTGGGTGTGCAGGCTGATGAGCACGCTGTCACGACGGGTGATGTTGCGGTGGAACCACTCGATCTGGTCGGCGTAGACGTTCGGCGTGGCGACTTCCACGGTGGCCGGCAGGTTGAGGATCACCTTGCGCTCAGGCGTCGGGTTCCACACCGCAATCACGGCGTCGCAGACTTCCTTGGCGAATTCCAGCTCGGTGGCGCTGAAGGTTTCTGGCGAATATTCGAACTGCCACTGGGTTTCTGGCTGCTGCGCGGCGTATTTGACGAACAGCTTGGCCGCGTTCACGGCGATTTCCTTCACGCCTTCCTTGTCCTGGTTGAACACGATGCGGCGGAACGATGGGCAAGTGGCGTTATAGAGGTGGACGATGGCCTTTTTCGCACCGCGCAGCGATTCGAAGGTACGGGCGATCAAGTCTTCACGGGCCTGGGTCAGCACCTGGATGGTGGTGTCGTCCGGGATGTGGCCTTCTTCGATGAGGGTGCGCACGAAATCGAAGTCAGTCTGCGAAGCGGCAGGGAACGATGCTTCGATCTCTTTCACGCCCACGGCCACCAGGGTTTTCCAGAAGCGCAGTTTCTTGACCGCGTCCATCGGCTCGATCAGCGACTGGTTGCCGTCACGCAGGTCGGAGCTGCACCAGATCGGCGCTGCGGTGATGGTCTTCGACGGCCAGGTGCGGTCCGGCAGGTTGATGGTCGGGAACGCACGGTATTTGGAAGACGGGTCTTTGAGCATGCTCATGAGCGGAATCCTTTATTGTCGTGGCCGGAAAAAGGCGGCCTGCCGGTGGATCGAACGAGGTGGCTTTAGAGCCAGGACGAGGTGCCGCGATTCAGCCCTGCAGTCGTGCGCTGACGAGGCACAGGCTGCGGTGCTGGCGGAGCTGAATGAGGGTATGAGAGGTTTTCATGCTTCCAACCCTAACCGTGTGAGGAGAGGATCGCAAGCAGTCGGAAAAAATTGAGAGAACTTCTGCTTTTAGGCAGTTTCTCGATATTTAATCGCGATATTTTCCGGTGGTTGTAATTTTATTGCGTTGATATTTCTGGCTCGGCAATTCGTGGTGGGGGATGCGGCTGGCCCTTTCGCGAGCAAGCTGAACTGGCCTAATGATTTTGGACACTTCAATCGGGCGCTATGATTGCGCC
>NZ_JBMDJD010000046.1:0-31119 GCF_057809015.1 Pseudomonas sp. FG6 | reverse complement strand
CCTTTTTTGTGAGCGCTTCGCACTCAAGCGGGAGCAAGCTCCCTCGCCACGGGTTCAGCGATTTTCTTGAGTGAACAGCATTACGCTCAAAGGCCGGCTCTTAACGCCTCCAGCATACCCATGCGCCTGCCTTCCGGCCAGCCATGAAACCTGCGGTTACCCAGGTGCTCACCGCCGGGACACCCGGCCCCGCCGCCCCTGACCGGGCTGTAACAGGCATTTCAAACAAGCGTATGTTTTTTCATTGACAGCTCACCGCCATCCTCATAACCTCGCCAGACCTTCAACGTACCGGGATGACGCGGACGTGGGCAGTATCTACCTGATTCGACATGGCCAGGCCTCCTTCGGTGCGGACGACTACGACGTCCTGTCGCCCAACGGTGTACGCCAGGCGCACGTGCTGGGCGACCACCTGGCCGCGCTCGGAATCGTCTTCGATCGCTGTCTCTCGGGCGACCTGCGCCGCCAGCAGGACACCGCCACCGGTGCGCTGGGCCGGATGTCCGTCGCCGGCCTGCCGGTTCCCGTGCTGGAGATCGACTGCGCCTTCAACGAGTTCGACGCCGACGCGGTGATCCGCGCCCTGCTGCCGGACCTACTCCCACAGGAACCCGAAGCACTGGATATCCTGCGCAACGCCGCACAGAACCGCGCCGAATTCCAGCGTCTCTTCGTCTTGATCATCGAACGCTGGCTCAGCGGCCGCTATGACCCGCCCGAGCTGGAAAGCTGGCTGGGTTTCGTCGAGCGCGTCCAGGCCGGCCTGCACCGCATCCTGGAACAGGCCGACAACACTCAGAAAATCGCCGTGTTCACCTCCGGCGGCACCATCACCGCCCTGCTCCACCTGATCACTCAAGTGCCTGCCCGGCAGGCCTTCGAATTGAACTGGCAAATCGTCAACACCTCGCTCAATCAACTGAAATTCAGGGGGCGCGAGGTGGCCCTGGCTTCCTTCAACAGTCATGCACACCTGCAACTGCTGAAGGCCCCGGACCTCATCACCTTTCGCTGAGTCCGGATTACTGTAGACCCTTGCTGTACCACCCAAATAAGGATCGAAACCATGACCTCCGTAGCCGACGCCGTACAAGCCATGAAAGCCAAGTTCAACCCAGCCGCTGCTGCCGGCCTGGACCTGGTATTCGGTTTCCGCATCGACGATACCAAGAATTTCTCGCTGGTCGTCAAGGACAGCACCTGTGAACTGCTGGAGGGTGAAAACCCGGACGCGCAGGTGACCCTGGTGATGGACGGCGAAACCCTCGACGGCATCGTCAGCGGCGAGACCGACGGCATGCAAGCGTTCATGGGCGGCAAGCTGCGCACCGAAGGCGACATGATGCTGGCCATGAAGCTGTCCGAGCTGTTCCCGGGCTGAGACGGCGCTCGCGCTGGGCGCAGGCTTCCCCGGCTGCAACACGAATCCCGCCCACCCCGGCGGGATTCGTGTTTTTGCCACCCCACGATTGCCGCGCGGTATCGGCGAAGCCCTCCAGCTCTTACAATGCCCACTTCCCCCGCATCGGCCCGAACATGGACATCGACCTCGCCCGCACCTTCCTGGAAATCGTCCGTCATGGCAGCCTCGCCGCAGCGGCCGAGAAACTGCATGTCACCCAGACCGCCATTACCGCCCGGGTCCAGAAGCTCGAAAGCCAGCTCGGTTGCGCGCTGTTCGTGCGTAACCGTGCCGGTGCGCGCCTGACCGCCGACGGCGAAGCCTTTGTGGTCTATGCCAATCAACTCGTGCAGACATGGGAAGCGGCCCGTCGTGACCTGCCATTGCCTGAGGGCTATCGCAACGTCCTGCACCTCGGTGGCGAGGTCAGCCTGTGCAACCCCTTGATGCTCGCCTGGGCCGGGGCGCTGCGCCGCACCATTCCCGGCCACGCCCTGCGCATGGACATCCGTGACGGCGAAAAACTGCTGCAACAATTGGAGTTGGGCCTGCTCGATGCGGCGGTGGTGTACCAGCCCGAATACTGGCCGCGACTGCAGGTGGAACAGCTGTTGGAAGAAAAGCTCATCCTGGTTCGCCTGGCCGCTCGTCCCGAGCCCTACGTGTATATCGACTGGAGCAGCGATTTCCGGCGCCAGCACGACACCGCACTGCCGGACAAGGCCAAGGCCGCCGTGACGTTCAATCTCGGCCCGCTGGCGTTGCAGTACATCCTGGAAAACGGCGGCAGTGGCTATTTCCGCACCCGGGTCGTGCAAAGCTACCTGGACAGCGGCATCCTGGAGCGGGTGCCCAAGGCGCCGGAATTCAATTACCCGACCTACCTGGTCTATTCCCGAGACCGGGATTCGGCCGCGCTGCAACAGGCATTCGACGTACTGCGCGAAATTGTCCAGTCCGGCAGCGACTGGTCGCAACGCTGGGATCCACTGGGCTGAAGCCTGTGCAGCGAAAGGCTCCGGATAATGCGCAAAACGCCTTTCGCCACAGACAGGCTACAGACCGGCCACAGGGTTATTTTTGCAGCTGCGCCACGATCTTGTCCTTGACCTGCAGTCGTTTCTTCTTGAGCGTTTCCAGGGCGTCGTCGGACAAGGCGGCGGATGCCGGCTTTTCGGCTTCGACCACTTCGGCATCAAGTTGGGAGTATTTCTGGAGTAACGAATCGAGCCTCGGATCCTCGCTGCGTTTTTGCTGGATGTGATCTTTTGTGCAGTTGAGGTCCTGGCACAAATCGTGGGACACCGGCATGGAACACCTCCTTTGATGGAACGATGGCAGACACCTTTCGGCGCTCGTCGATTATCAGGATGGCCTTGCCAACCGGGTTCTGTCGACCGTCAATCCGACCAGCGGTGACCGTTCGTCGTAACGGCGCACGCCTGCAGCACCACTTGGAAATGGCCAAGGCCCTCCAGGCTAGACATCCAAGCAAGTAAAGCTTTTGGCATGAACATGCCCAAAAAAACGGCGCTTGATCCAGGCATGGAAAGCGCCGTTTTTTTGGGTTTTGATTTTTCAAACTTGAAGCCGATCGCCTGTGGCGAGGGAGTGGCCGCCGCATCTTCGACGCTCCGCTAACGCGCAGTGAACTAGGTTCTGTGGCGAGGGGATTTATCCCCTCGCCACAGGGTTTAGGGCCGGGCACCCGGCGTCTTGCGCTCATGGAGACGGTGGCGCTGCCGCAGAAGACTCAGCGGAAATCACGACTGCGCACGCTGATGCCCGCCAACAGTCCCGTCAGATCGCTCAAGCGCCCGGCGATAAGGTGGCGCACGTCGCCGACGCTTTCCCAACGCCCGTCGACCCTGAGCAATTGCGAGCCCACCAGGACCTTGCGCTGGCGTTCGGCCAGGTCGCGCCAGACCACCACGTTGAGGTTGCCGAACTCGTCCTCCAGGGTGACGAAGGTCACGCCGCTGGCCGTGCCCGGGCGTTGGCGGCCGGTGACCAGCCCGGCGACGCTGACGTTGCGACCGTGTTCCACGTCCTGCAATTCCCGCGAGCTGCGGCAGCGCCGGGCGCGCAGTTCCGAGCGCAGCAGCGCCAGCGGATGGGGACCCAGCGTCGTGCCGAGCGTGGTGTAGTCGGCGAACAGGTTTTCTCCCAGCGTGGGTTTTGGCAAGGCCACGGGCGACTCTTCCTGGCTCGGCAAACCGGCGAACAGACCCAACTGCTTCTGCACCCCGGCGACCTCCCAGCGGGCGCGATGACGATCACCGGCCACCCCCTGCAAGGCGCCGGCGTCGGCCAGTTGCTCCTGGGCCCGGGTGTCGAGGCCAGCGCGCTCGCCCAGGTCGGCCACGTCAGTGAAAGCCCGCTGCCGGCGGGCCCCTTCGATACGCCGGGCATCTTCTTCGCGAAAACCCTTGATCATGCGCAGGCCCATGCGGATCGCCGGTTGCCGGCCTTCGATGGGTTCGAGGCTGCAATCCCAACCGCTGGCGCGCACGTCCACCGGACGGATCTGCAAATGATGCCGGCGGGCGTCCTGGAGAAGCTGGTCCGGGCTGTAGAACCCCATCGGCCAGCTGTTGATCAGGGCGCAGGCGAAGGCCGCCGGTTCGTGACATTTGAGCCAACTGCTGGCGTAGGTGAGCAAGGCGAAACTGGCGGCGTGGGATTCGGGAAAACCATAGTCGCCAAACCCCTTGATCTGTTCGAAGATTTGCGCGGCGAACTCGGCGGTGTAGCCATTGTGCTTCATCCCCTGCGCCAGGCGTTCGCGATGGGGTTCCAAGCCACCGTGGCGTTTCCAGGCAGCCATGGAGCGCCGCAACTGGTCTGCTTCGCCGGGGGTGTAGTCGGCCGCGACGATGGCGATCTGCATGACTTGCTCTTGGAACAAGGGCACACCCAAAGTGCGCGTGAGTACTTGTTCCAGCGCTTGGGAGGGGTAAGTCACCTCCTCTTCCTTGTTTCGGCGCCGCAGGTACGGATGCACCATTCCGCCCTGGATCGGCCCGGGCCGCACGATCGCCACTTCGATGACCAGATCGTAGAACGTCCTGGGTTTGAGGCGCGGCAGCATCGACATCTGCGCCCGCGACTCGATCTGGAACACGCCGATGGTGTCGGCACGGGAAATCATCTGGTAGGTTGCCGGATCCTCCTTGGGCAACGACGCCAATTCATAACGCTGGCCCCGGTACTGCGCGACCAGGTCGAAACAGCGACGAATCGCACTGAGCATGCCCAAGGCCAGGATATCCACCTTGAGCAGCCCGACCGCGTCCAGGTCGTCCTTGTCCCATTGGATAATGGTGCGCTCGGCCATGGCGGCGTTCTCCACCGGCACCAGGGTGTCGAGGGGTTGCTCGGAAATCACGAAGCCACCCGGGTGCTGGGACAGGTGCCGGGGAAAACCGATCAACTGCTGGGTCAGGCCCAACACCCGGCGCAACACCGGGCTGTCCGGGTCGAAACCGCCTTCGCGCAAACGCTCCACCGGCGGCGCCTCGTCGCTCCAGCGGCCACAGCAATCGGCCAGTGCATTGACCTGGTCCGGCGGCAGGCCCAGAGCCTTGGCAACGTCCCGCACCGCTCCAGCACCGTGGTAACTGCTGACCACCGCCGTCAGCGCCGCGCGATGGCGACCGTAGCGCTGGAACACGTACTGCAAGACCTCCTCGCGCCGATCGTGCTCGAAATCGACGTCAATGTCCGGCGGCTCGTTGCGCTCGCGCGACAGGAAACGCTCGAACAACAAGTTGGTACGACCCGGATCGATCTCGGTGATGCCCAGGGCATAGCACACCGCCGAGTTGGCCGCCGAACCTCGGCCCTGGCAGAGAATGCTGCGCTCGCGGGCGAACCTGACAATGTCTTGTACGGTGAGGAAATAACTGTCGTAGCCCAGCTCGGCGATCAACGCCAGTTCATCGTTGATCTGTCGCCGAACCTTGTCCTCCACGCCATTCTTCCAGCGCTCGCGCATGCCGCGCTCGGTCAGCTCGCGCAGCCAGGACGCCGGGTCATGCCCCTCGGGTACCAGCTCGCGCGGGTACTCATAGCGCAACTGCCCAAGGTCGAAGGTGCACCGTCGGGCGATGGCCTGGGTTTCGTCGAGCAAGGCTTGTGGGTAAAGCTCGGCCAGGTCCTTGCGACTGCGCAGGTGGCGCTCGCCATTGGGGTGCAGGCGCTGGCCGGCCTCGGCCACCGTGACGTGGTGCCTAATGGCGGTCATGGTGTCCTGCAAGGCGCGCCGGCTCCGCACGTGCATGTGCACATCGCCGCTTGCCACCGCAGGAAGCTTCAAGCGTTCGGCCAGGGCCAGCAAGTCCGCCAGCCGACGCTGGTCGTCCTGCCCGCAATGCAACTGGACCGCCAGCCACAGCCGTCCGGCAAAGTGCTGCTGGAGCCAGCGACCTTGTGCCTCGGCGTCCTGGCCCTTGGGCACCCACAGCGCCAACAACCCTGGCAAGGGTTCGTCGAAGTCCTCGCGCACGATGCGATAACGCCCTTTCTCGCTGCGTCGCCGGGCGCGGGTGATCAGCCGGCACAAGGCTTGGTAGCCTTCCAGGTTTTCCACCAGCAACACCAGTTTCGGACCGTTCTCGACCTGCACCTCGCTGCCGACAATCAGGTGCAGTTCCAGCTCCTTGGCCGCCTGCCAGGCCCGAACGATCCCGGCCAGGGTGCACTCATCGGTGATCGCCAGGGCCTGGTAGCCCTGTTGTTTGGCGCGACGACACAACTCCAGGGCACTGGAGGCGCCGCGCTGGAAGCTGAAGTTCGACAGGCAATGCAGCTCGGCATATTCGACGTTCATGCGAACCAGCCTTGCAGCCACAACGGCCCGTCCTCGCCCACCGCTCGATAGGCCCAGCCGTGTTGTCCGGCCTGGGTTTCGATCAGGTAGTAATCGCGGCGCACGTCGGCACCGTCCCACCAGCCGGTCTCGATGCGTTCCGGGCCAATGAGGATTCGGGCCTGGCCTTGCGGCAATGCGTGCGGTTCAGCGAGCAACCAGCCGGGACGCTGCACGCCAACGCGCACCGGACAGGCCTGGGGCCGGGGCTGGGACGTCATCTGCCAGGCGCATTCGGGCCGATGGTCGTCACGAAACTCCAGTCCCTGGACCGCGTCGTCGCCCAGCCGCGCGCGCAATCGTTCGCGCAACTGCTCCCAGGGCAAGGTTTGCTGCACACGTTCGTCGAACAACTCCAGGCGCTGGGGCACGAAACTCGGCAGGTCTTCGGCACACAAGCGAAAGCCGCGCACGGGAGCCTCGACCTGCACCTGTTCCAGCCGGCCACGGGCCAGTTCGAAGAGCATCGATGCGTCACGCTCGGCGCTGAGCAGGCCGACCTTGATCACCGTGGCCGGCAACCCGGCGTGTTCCAGGTGCAAGTCGAAGCGCTGCACCCCACTGTCGCGCCCGCACAAGAAGGCCGACAAATCGCCGGTCAATCGGCGCAACGGGAACAGCAATGCCTGATGGGATTGCACGTCGTAATTGAACTCGATGCGCACATCGAAGCGGTCCGGCGGCAGGTAGAACGACAGCGCCAGGGTCCGGCTGCCCACCAGGGCGTCGAGGTGCTTGAGCACCTGGGCCTCGAAGCGCCGCGCCAGGGTGTGCCGGGGCAAGGCCTGGACCTGGCTCAAGCGGCGCAGGCCCATGCGCGACAGCGCCGTGGCGACGTCGGGGGCCAGGCCGATGCGGTCCACGGGCATTTGTCCCAGGTACTGTTGCAGGGTTTCGGCGTCGGGTACCACCAGGGCGTCATAGGCGTTGGCCAGCACTCGCGCCGCCACCGGGTTCGGCGCGGCGACGATACGATGGCGAAAGCCCAATGCCGTCAGCTCGGCCCGCAACCGTGCCTCGAACACCGGCCAGGGCCCGAACAGGCCCAGGCTCGACTCGATCTCGAACACGACCGTGCGCGGATAATGCACGCTGACCTGGGCACTGAACCGGTAGGCCCAGGCCGCCAGGAACTGTTGCCAATGTTCGATCTGCGCCGCGTCATATTCGGCCGTGGCAAAACCTTTGCTCAGGGCCTGGGCGGCGGTCATGCTCTGGCCGGGACGCAAGCCCAGGGCCCGGGCCGGCTCATTGACCGCTTGCAGCACCCGACGCTGGACAGGGCCGGTCAGCAGCGCCAGGGGCTGGTCGGGATCGGGGCGCTGACGCAGCGCGGCGTCCAGCGCCAATTGCGGGAAGAGAATACAGACCCAGCGCATCGCAACCTCAATGCCTGGCTGGTGTCGAGGGCGGGGCAAAGGCAATCGGCGTCGACCGGGCCAGCCCACCCCGGCACTTGAGCACACGCAATTGCCCAGGCCGGGCATCGATGGCAATGCGCAGGGCAGCCGGGGACGGGTTGATGGCTTCCTGGAGCGAGCGCCAGGCGAACGCCAGGGTCTGGCCGGTTTCCGCCGCCACTTGCAGGCGGCGCAGGGCCCGGTCGTCTGCCTGGCGAGGCCAGCACAGCACGGCGCCACAACTGCCCGAACGCAGGCATTGCTCGGTGGCCCACAAGGCATCGCGCTCGTCGGCCTGGATCACCGACAACTGACGCAGGTCGATACCGGCGCCCTGCCAAGCCTGCGGATAAGGCACGAACGGTGGCGCCACCAGCACGATCCGCTCCCCCGCCGCCGACAGCCGCGCCAGGGTCGGCCAGACCAGTTGCAACTCACCCACGCCTGGCGCGGCGGTGAGGATTTCCGTCAGCGCCGCTTCCGGCCAGCCGCCACTGGGCAACGCCGCGTCCAACGCGTCATGGCCGGTGGGTTGCGGGCTGGCGGCCGGTGGCGCAGGCCGGCCCTTCCAGACCTGGCCGCCGTTGAACAGCGTGTCCAGCGCAACGACGGCGCCCATCAGCCTTGCCTCACCAGGCCACAGAACACGCCTTCTATCGCCAGGTCCTGGTCGGCTTCGACGACGATTGGCTGATAGGCCGGGTTGCGTGGCAGCAAGCGCACCCGCTCGCCGATCCGCTCGAAGCGCTTGATGGTCACTTCACCGTCCAGGCGCGCCACCACGATCTGGCCGTTGGCGGCTTGCGGCGTACGCTGCACACCCACCAGGTCGCCGTCGAGGATGCCGTCCTCGATCATCGAGTCGCCCTGGACGCGCAGCAGATAATCCGGCGCCTTGGTGAAAATCGCCGGGTCCAGCATCAACCGGCTGTGGACCTCGGCATCGGCGCCGATCGGCAGGCCGGCGGCCACGCGCCCCAGCACCGGCACGTCCAGCCACTCGGGACGCGGCGGCTGGTTCAGCAGCCGGATACCCCGGGCCTGGTGCGGATTGACTTCGATGAACCCGGCTTCGGTCAGCGCCAGCACATGCTTGCGCGCCACGCTGCGGGAGGCAAAACCAAACGCCTCGCTGATTTCGGCGAGGCTGGGAGACTGGCCCTGGTCGGCGATGCGTTCGCGGATGAAGGTCAGGATGGCGGTACGGCGGGGAGTGAGAGTCGTCATGGAGTACATTTGTACTCCTCTCGGATTTTTCTGACAAGCGCCGCCAGTCAGCTCAGAGAGGGGGGCTGCTGCGCACCCCAGCGGGAGCAAGCTCCCTCGCCACAGGTTTCATCACGTTTCTTTAAGTGAACATCACTACCCTTTGGAGAGTCGGACTGTTGCTACAAATCCGCCAGATAGGCCCACGGATATATCCCCCGTTCATGCCCATCACTGAAGGCCAACTGCACCCCATAACCCTGGGCATTGACGGCAACCACCCGGACCCGTGGGTCGACCTGGATCGTCAGCCCTTGCAGACGAAACGCCCGGCATTGGGCGCAGGGGCACTGGCGGCGCAGTTCGGTGTGGTCCAGTCGTTGTTCGCGGCCGTCGGGCCAGTTCAGGCGCAACTGTCCCTTGTCGCGGGCATTGCCCATCGCCAGCGGGCTCATTGCAACTGGCCCAGGGCAATGCGTACGGCCTTGCGCACTTCAGGATCGCCGTCGTCCTGGGCCGCCTGCAAGGCCGCAATGGCGTTGCGATCGTTCAATTCACCCAGGGCCAGGGCCGCTTCCTTGCGCAGGTTGCTGATGCGATGGCCCAGGGTGTCGACCAGGGCCGCCAGCGCCGGGACGTAACGCAAACGACCGAGGCTGCGAGTGGCGCGCAGGCGCACTTGCCAATAATCGTCCGCCAAGGCGTCGATCAGTGCCGGACCGGCATCGCTGTGGCCAACTTTGCCCAAGGTGGTGGCGGCTTCTTCGCGCACGGCCCAGGCCGGATCCCGCAGCGCCTGACACAACGCCGGCAATACCTGGGCGTCCGAAGCCAGGCCAAGGGCTCCCGTCGCCGCCCGGCGCACGTCACTGTCCGGATCGTCACTGGCGAGCCGGGCCAGGGCCGGCAAGGCGTCGTGGTGCTTGAGCCAGCCCAGCACGCCGACCGCCTCGCGGCGCACACTGGCCTGGCTATCGGCCAGGGCAGCGATGGCCGCCGGTGCGGCGTCGGCCAGGCGCAGCTCACGCAAGGCCCGGAACGCCGCAGCGCGCACCGCGGCATCGGCATGGGCCGTCCAGGGCAAGATCACCCGCCCTGCCGCCTCGCTCTTGAGCAGACTCAGGCTCTGGGCCGCGGCGACCTGCACGGTCGGGGACGGATCGGTCAGGGCTCGGCACAGGGCCGCCACCACCGGCGCCTCTTCCCAGGCTTCAAGCAAACGCGCGGCTTCGGCCCGCACCTCGGCACTGGCATCCTCGGCCAAACGATCCACCAGCCACCCCAGGCCTTCAGGTTCTTCGAGGTCGGCCAGCTCGATCAGGGCGATGCGCCGCACGCCGGCATCGACATCGGTCAAGCGCGGTTGTAGGGCGAGGATGTCATCGTTGTCGGTGTCTTCGAACAGAGAAGTCATAGGGCAAATCGCGGCAAGGAGGCTTCAGGAAACCCGAGCGGATTCTGAGGCAAGGTCAATGACGCCAGTACCAGACCGGCAAATGCTGCACGCAATAACATATGGGTGTGTCCCCTCGAATCATTGATTGGATGTTCGTCTCCGCCACGATCAGGGCGCGGTGGGAAACGAGGGGTGTCGTTGAATCAGGCGTCCGGGGTGGCCGGGTGGCCTTTGTGGGGTCTGGGGTGGCCTCTTCACGAGCAGGCTTGCTCCCACGCTGCGACTGGCTTCGATCCCTTGCGGGAGCGAGCTTGAACGCGAAGGCGTCGCCTCAGTCACCGCAATAGATAAGGGATCTCGACTTTCACCGCCCCCGTCGGGCAGTCCTTCTCGCACGGCATGCAATACCAGCATTCGTCGAACGCCATGTAGGCTTTTTGGGTCGCCGGGTTGATTGCCAAAAGGTCCATCGGACACACCTCGACGCAGACGGTGCAGCCTTTGTGGGCGATGCAAAGGTCTTCGTCGACCGTGACCGGTGCGTTGGAACGGAAAAAGATTTCCTGGGGTTGATAAGCCATTTCACGGTTTCTCTTTTCAGGGGCTCAGGCGGCAAAGGCTCCGACGCGCAACCGGTCGTAGGCCTGCATTTCTTCGGCATCCAGCGCGATGATGTAGGGCTCGACGGCTTTCTTGAACGAGGTCATCGCGCCGTCGTCGCCCTTCCTCAAGTGGCAATGGCAGAACCAGTCCTGGTCATTGCGTTGCGGATGATCGACCCGATAGTGGTACAACCCCCAACGGCTTTCGGCGCGGAACAACGAGGCGCCGGCGGCCATTTCGGCGCAGTCGCGGATCACGCTGACTTCCATGGCGCGCATCAATTCATGAGGGTTGTGGGCCTTGATCTGGTCGAGGTCGCGCTGGATATCGCTGAAGCGTTGCAGGCCGATCTGCATTTTTCGGGTGACCTTCGGCGGTTGCAGGTAATCGTTGACGAAGCGGCGCAGCTTGTACTCCACCTGGGCTGGCGGCAGACCGTGTTCGCGCTCCAGCGGTGCATAGACGCGAGCTTTCTCGCGCTCGATCTGCCCGGCATCGAGCGCCGAGAAATCCTTGCCCGCCACAAAGTCCGCCGCGTTGTTGCCGGCAAACCAGCCGTAGGTGAACGCTCCCAGCATGTAGTTGTGCGGCACGGCGGCCATGTCGCCCGCCGAATACAGGCCCTTGACCGAGGTCTCGGCCCGCTCGTTGACCCACACCCCCGAGGCCGAGTGACCGCTGCAAAAGCCGATTTCGGAGATGTGCATTTCCACCATCTGCGTGCGGTAGTCGGTGCCGCGGTTGGCGTGGAACTGACCGCGGCTGGGTCGCTCGTTGCTGTGCAGGATCTCTTCGATGTTCTGGATGGTTTCCTCGGCCAGATGATCGAGCTTGAGGAACACCGGGCCATTACCGCCTTCGAGTTCCTGGTGGAACTCCCACATCATCTGCCCGCTCCAGTAGTCGCATTCGATGAAGCGCTCGCCCTTGTTGTTGGCGGTGTAACCGCCCAGGGGCCCGGTCACGTAGGCGCAAGCCGGGCCGTTGTAGTCCTTGATCAGCGGGTTGATCTGGAAGCACTCCAGGTTCGCCA
Organism: Pseudomonas sp. FG6; assembly: GCF_057809015.1. Lineage (NCBI taxonomy): Bacteria > Pseudomonadati > Pseudomonadota > Gammaproteobacteria > Pseudomonadales > Pseudomonadaceae > Pseudomonas > Pseudomonas sp. FG6. The sequence continues at coordinate 19,206 of NZ_JBMDJD010000046.1, read as the reverse complement.
GTTCCGCACCGGCGTGGTAAGCCATGGCATAACCGTCGCCGGCATTGGTCGGGTTCTCGTAGGTGCCCATCAGGTAGCCGGAAGCCGGCAACCCCAAGCGTCCCGCCGCGCCGCAGCAGAGGATGACCGCCTTGGCCTTGATCACATGGAAGTCGGCGCTGCGGCAATCGAAGCCCATCACCCCGTTCACCGCGCCCTCTTCATCGGTCAGCAACCGGGTGCAGACCAACCGATGGGTGATGCTCACTCGCGCCCGTTTCAACTGCCGGTACAAGACTTTCTTGATGTCGTGCCCTTCCGGCATCGGCAACACGTAGGCGCCCATGTGGTGGACCTTCTTTACCGCGTAGTCGCCGGTTTCGTCCTTCTCGAACTTAACGCCCCAGCGGTCCAGTTGCTCGATTGTTTCGAAGCTGTGGGTCGCATAGGCGTACACCGCCGCCTGATTAACGATGCCGTCGTTGGCGATGGTGATTTCCTTGGTGTACTGCTCAGGCGTCGAATGGCCGGGGACGATCGCGTTGTTCAAACCGTCCATGCCCATGCTGATTGCGCCACTGCGCTTGATGTTGGCCTTGTCCACCAACAGCACGCGCAAATCACGGTTGCGCTCCTTGGCCTTGATCGCTGCCATCGGGCCGGCGGTGCCACCGCCGATGACGACGATGTCGTATTCCTGCTCCAGCGTACTTCTGGTCATGGCGCTGTGGGTCATGCCTGGGTTCCTTTTTGTCGGTCGATCCGCAGGCGGTACTGGAACGCATCGCCACGGTAATAGAGGTGTTCGAAATCCAGCGGCTGGCCGCTGGCGTCATGGGTCAAGCGCTCGATGCGCATGATCGGCGACCCCGGCTCGACGTCGAGCGCCAGGGTCAGGTCGCTGTCGGCCAGCACCGCATCGATGGCCAGGTCGGCATGGCCCAAGGTCAAGGCACAGTCGTTCTCCAGGATCAGGAAAATGTCGCGGGTCACCAGATCGGCCTTTTCCAGGCGCTCGCCGAGCGCTTTGGGCAGGTAAGTGACTTCCAGGGAAACTGGTTCGCGGTTGATCAACCGGACCCGCTTGATCTGCGCCACCGCTTCCCCTTCAGCCACCTTCAGGCGCTCGGCCACCTGCTTGTCAGCCGCGATGAACTTGAAACTGTGCAAGCGGTTGATCACCTCGAAACCGCGTCCGTTCATGGACTCGGCCAGGCCCTGGAGCGTGCTGACGTTCTGGAAGGTCTTGGGCTTGGCCACGAACGTGCCTTTGCCGTGGATCTTGAAGATCAGCCCTTCCTTTTGCAGATCGCCCAAGGCCTGGCGCACGGTGATGCGGCTGACACGAAACAGCGTGCCGAGCTCGCTTTCCGAAGGCATCCGGCCGCCTTGAGGGTATTGGCCATCGAGAATGCGCGCGCGCAGCACGTCTCGCAGCTGCGTGTGCAGCGGTACACTGGTGAGGCAAAGCACGTTGTCGGACATGGCACCCCTTCACTTGTCATAACGAGTTATGACGGGATGTTAGGGAAACCACACACGGCTTGAGAAATACTGTTTGGACATAACCTTAGAGCTGAGCACCTGCGCTCGATGGCCGTGCGTCAGGGCACCAACACTCCCTGCTCCCGCTCGCACAACTGCACTACGTAATCCCACAGCACGCGCAACCGCACGGACTTGTGCAGTTCGCGGCGGGTGCTGATCCAGTAGCTGCGGCGAATGGTTTCGTCCGGCAGCAAGGGCACCAGCGCCGCGTCGCCGCTGGCCATGTAGCACGGCAGCACGGCGATCCCGAGTCCGGCGCGCGCGGCTTGTTGCTGGGCGATGACGCTGGTGCTGTGGAACACCACCCGGGGGTTGCGGCAAAAGCTGTTGAGGAACATCAGTTCCTGGCTGAACAGCAGGTCATCGACGTAACCGATCCAGGCGTGGCGGGCCAGGTCCTCCCGGGTGCGCAACGGCGGCGAGCGGTCCAGGTAGGCCTGGCTCGCGTACAGCGCCAGGCTGTAGTCGGTGAGTTTGCGGGTCACCAGCAGGTCGGCGGCCGGGCGTTCGAGGTGAATGCTGATTTCCGCCTCGCGGTTGAGGATGCTGACGAACCGTGGCACCGCCACCAGTTCCACCTCCAGGCCGGGGTAACGTTGGAACAGCCCTTCCATGCGACTGGCCAGGAACATGATGCCCAGCCCTTCGGTCACCCCCAGGCGGATCTTGCCCAGGGGCGCGCTGGACTGGGTGATGTCCTCCTGGGCCAGCAACGCCACGTTTTCCATGGCCTCGGCGTGCTTGAGCAACGTCTCGCCAGCCGGGGTCAACTCATAACCCTGGGCGTGCTGGACGAACAGCGCCGTGCCCAGGCTCTTTTCGATGGCTTCGATGTGCCGGGCCACCGTGGCATGGGTGGTGTTCAGTCGTCGTGCGGCGGTCAGCAAACGGCCACTGCGTTGCAGTTCCAGAAAATAGCGCAAGTCATTCCAGTCGAACATGTACCCTTCCTGGTTGTTTATAAACGCACAGCGGCTGCGCAAAAACTAACATTCTTTTAACGAAAACTAACAACTAGGATGAGCCGCACAAGAACAAAAAATGAGGTCACGGATGCAACCTGTCGTCGATGAATACGATTACGTGATCGTGGGTGCCGGCCCGGCCGGGTGCTTGCTGGCCAATCGGCTGTCGGCCAACCCGCAGCACCGGGTGCTGTTGCTCGAAGCCGGTGGCCGCGACAACTACCCGTGGATTCACATCCCGGTGGGCTACCTGTTCTGCATCGGCAACCCGCGCACCGACTGGTGCTTCAAGACCGAAGCACAACCGGGCCTGCAAGGGCGTGCCCTGAGCTACCCACGGGGCAAGGTGCTGGGCGGCTGCTCGTCCATCAACGGCATGATCTACATGCGCGGCCAGGCGGCGGACTACGACAGCTGGGCGGCCGAGGGTAATTCGGGCTGGGCCTGGAAAGACGTCCTGCCGCTGTTTCGGCAAAGCGAAAACCACTTTGCCGGTGACTCCGCGCTCCACGGCGCTCGCGGCGAATGGCGGGTCGAACGCCAGCGCCTGTCCTGGCCGATTCTCGATGCGTTTCGCACCGCCGCCGAGCAGAGCGGCATCGCCAACATCGACGACTTCAACGGCGGCGACAACGAAGGCTGCGGTTACTTCCAGGTCAACCAGAAAGCCGGCGTGCGCTGGAACGCGGCCAAGGCTTTTCTCAAGCCGATTCGCCAGCGCACCAATCTCACGGTCTTGACCGACGTCGAGGTCGAGCGCGTGCTGTTGCGTGACGACCGGGCCCACGCCGTCAGCGCCCGCTGGCAAGGCAAGGGCATGACCTTCAAGGCCCGCAAGGAAATCGTGCTGTGTGCCGGTGCCGTGGGCTCGCCGGGGATCCTGCAACGCTCCGGGATCGGTCCGCGCCCCTTGTTGCAGCGCCTGGGCATCGGCGTGGTCCATGAACTGCCCGGCGTCGGCGGCAACCTGCAGGATCACCTGCAATTGCGGCTGATCTACCAATTGGAAAACGCCCGCACCCTGAACCAGATCGCCGGCACATTGTGGGGCAAGATGGGCATGGGCCTGCGCTACCTGTACGACCGCAGCGGCCCGCTGTCCATGGCCCCCAGCCAACTCGGCGCGTTCGCCCGCTCGGGGCCGGAACAGACGTCGGCCAACCTCGAATACCACGTGCAGCCGTTGTCCCTGGAGCGCTTCGGCGAACCGTTGCACAGCTTCCCGGCGTTCACCGCGTCGGTCTGCGACCTGCGTCCGCAAAGCCGTGGCCGGGTGGACATCCGTTCGGCCGACCTGCATGACGCGCCCCTGATCCAGCCCAACTACCTCAGTCACCCGGAAGACCTGCGGGTGGCCGCCGACGCCATCCGCCTGACCCGCCGTATCGTTGCGGCGCCGGCCCTGAACGCGTTCAAACCGGTGGAATACCTGCCGGGGGCCAGCCTGCAAACCGAAGAAGAACTGCACCAGGCCGCCGCCCGCATCGGCACGACGATCTTCCACCCGGTGGGCACCTGCCGCATGGGCCAGGATCGCGACGCGGTGGTGGATGCACAACTGCGCGTCCACGGCATCAAGGGCCTGCGCATCGCCGACGCCTCGATCATGCCGCGCATCACCTCGGGCAACACCTGCTCGCCGACGCTGATGATTGCCGAGAAGGCGGCGCAGATGATGCTGGAAGCAGATACCAGAATCAGCACGCCCCAAAAGGAGTCGGCCACGGTCTGAAAAACAAAAAGTCTCCCCCAACGGAAATGAGTAAGCAAAAGGGATGAGTCAAATCAGGAGATGCCAAACCGGCGTCGACAGTGGAACAACAAAAACAATCACTGTGAGGGATACCGCTATGTCTGAACATGTTCAGCCCCTGGAAGCCACGCGCAGCGTCGGCACCAGCCAGCAAATCCAGAAAGTCATCTTCGCCTCGTCCCTGGGGACGGTGTTCGAGTGGTACGACTTTTTCCTCTACGGCGCCCTGGCGGCGGTGATCAGCAAGCAGTTCTTTGCCGGGGTCAACGACACCACGGCGTTCATCTTTGCCCTCATGGCGTTCGCCGCCGGCTTCATCGTGCGGCCGTTCGGGGCGCTGGTGTTCGGCCGCCTGGGGGACATGATTGGGCGCAAATACACGTTCCTGGCGACCATCGTGCTCATGGGCCTGGCAACCTTCTGCGTCGGCCTTTTGCCCAACTACGCCAGCATCGGCATTGCCGCGCCGATCATCCTGGTGGCGTTGCGCATGCTCCAGGGCCTGGCCCTGGGCGGTGAATACGGTGGCGCAGCCACCTACGTCGCCGAGCATGCGCCCATCGGCAAGCGCGGTTTCCACACCAGCTGGATCCAGTCCACCGCGACCCTCGGCTTGCTGCTCTCGTTGCTGGTGATACTCGGCTGCCGCTATTTCACCGGCGATCAGTTCGAAGTCTGGGGCTGGCGCATTCCATTCCTGCTGTCGATCCTGCTGCTGGGCATTTCCACCTGGATTCGCCTGAGCCTGCACGAGTCACCGGCCTTCCTGAAGATGAAAGAAGAAGGCAAGTGCTGCAAGGCACCGATCCGCGAATCCTTCGGCAAATGGGAAAACCTCAAGGTGGTGCTGATCGCTCTGTTCAGCATCAACGCCGGGCAAGCGGTGACCTTCTACGCCGCGCAATTCTATGTGCTGTTCTTCCTCACCCAATTCCTGAAGATGGACCCGGCCCTGGCCAACAGCCTGCTGATCGTCAGCGTGATCATCGGCGCACCGTTCTTCGTCTTTTTTGGCTGGCTGTCGGACAAGGTCGGGCGCAAACCGGTGCTGATGATCGGCCTGCTGCTGGCGACGGCGCTGTACTTCCCGATCTTCAAGACCCTGGCCCATTACGCCAACCCGGCCATCGACCAGGCGAGCCGCCAGTCCCCCATTACCGTGGTGGCTGACCCGGCCACCTGCACCTTCCAGTTCGACCCGGTGGGCAAGGCGCGTTTCGACAGCCCCTGCGACAAGGTCAAGACCTTCCTGGTCAAGCAAGGCCTGCCCTACAGCAGCGTCGCGGCCCCGGCCGGCAGCGATGTGCAGGTCAGCGTCGGCGAGGTGAAGCTTGACGGCTACGACGAAGCGGCCCTGCGCGGCGCGGTGACACTGGCCGGCTATCCGCAGAAAGCCGATGCCCAGCAGATCAACCGAGCGATGATCGTCGTGCTGATCGTGGCACTGATCATCATCTCGGCCATGTGCTACGGCCCGCTGGCGGCGCTGATGGTCGAACTGTTCCCGACCCGCATCCGCTACACCTCCATGTCCCTGCCCTACCACATCGGCAACGGCTGGTTCGGTGGTTTCCTGCCCACCGTGTCGTTTGCGCTGGTGGTCTACACCGGGGACATCTTCTACGGGCTGTGGTACCCGGTGGTGATTACCGGAGTGAGCCTGGTGGTGGGCATGCTGTGCCTGCGGGAAACCTGCAATGTGGATTTGGACAAGAACTGAGAAACAACCGGCTCAACGACCCTATTGTGGTGGGGTAGCCATTGCGGGAGCAAAGTGTGGGAGCAAGGCTTGCCCGCGATGCAATCGCGTCGCCTGCATCGCGGGCAAGCCTTGCTCCCACAGATCCTCCTTACTCCCACAGATCCTCCTTACTCCCACAGATCCTCTTTGCTTTCACGGATCTCAATGGAGCGAATGACTCTTCACCGTATGCTCCACCAGATCCAGCATCTGCCCCAACGCCCACGGCTTGGCGATGAACGAAGCGTGGTGCTTGATCCCGGCGCTTTCCGGCGTTTCGTAGCCCGACATGATCAACAGCGGGATCTGTGGCCAGCGGTCCCCGGTGAGGTTGGCCAGGTCTGCGCCGTCCAGCGTGCCTGGCATGGTGATGTCGGTCAGCAACAGGTCGACATAGTCGGCACTCTGCTCGAGGAATTTCAGCGCCGCATCGGCACTTTCCCGGGGCTCCACGACAAATCCCTCGTCCTCCAGGATCTCGCAGAGAAACTCCAGGATGGTCGGGTCGTCTTCGACAACGAGGATCAAGCGCGTGGTCGCCTGTCCGTTGTTCTTGGGCGTCGAATTCATGAAGGTGACTCTCCTTGAACCATTAACGTTCATTCGCTGTTTCAGCGGTTCTGAAATTAGGAGCGACGCCCCGGCAAGAAATTCATTTTGCCTGCGCGCCAGCCGCCGAACGCCGCTTGCCAAGCCTCCCACGGCAAATCCGCACACATTTATCTGTATATCCATACAGATAAAACTTGCCCTCCAGCTTTTCCATGACCATGCTACAGCCCCATGAAATCTCCCTGAGAAGAGGCGCTATGCAGCTGTACCTGTGTGAAAAACCGTCCCAGGCCAAGGACATCGCCGCCGTGCTCGGTGCCACGCGCCGTGGCGACGGCTGCTGGCTGGGTGCTGGCGTCACGGTCACCTGGTGCATCGGCCACCTGCTGGAAACCGCCCCGCCCGACGCCTACGATGCGCGCTACAAGCGCTGGGTACTGGCCGACCTGCCCATCGTGCCGGCGCAATGGAAAATGACCGTCAAGCCGAAAACCGCCAGCCAGTACAAAGCGGTCAAGCGCCTGCTGGGGGAAGCGAAGGAACTGGTGATCGCCACCGACGCCGACCGCGAAGGCGAGATGATCGCCCGGGAGCTGGTAGAGCATTGCCGCTACCGTGGGCCGATCCGGCGGCTGTGGCTGTCGGCCCTGGACGACGCGTCGATCCGCAAGGCCCTGGCGGCCCTCAAGCCGGGGGTCGAGACCTTCAACCTTTATCATTCGGCCCTTGGACGCTCCCGAGCCGACTGGCTGATCGGCATGAACATGAGTCGCCTGTTCACCCTGCTGGGCCGTCAGTCCGGCTACCAGGGCGTGCTGCCGGTCGGTCGCGTGCAGACACCGACCCTGCGGCTGGTGGTGGACCGCGACCGCAGCATCGCCGACTTCGTGCCGGTCGCCTATTGGGCCATCGACGTGCAGCTCAGCCACCAGGGCACGGCCTTCACCGCCCAGTGGCGCGCCGACCCGGATGCCTGCGACGACCAGGAGCGCTGCCTGGACCAGGCCCTGGCCCGCGCTGCCGCCCAAGCCATGGGCAACGCTGCCACCGCCCGGGTGACCAAGGTCCGCACCGAGCGCCTGCGCGAAGCTGCACCGCTGCCGTTCGACCTGGGCACCCTGCAGGAAGTCTGCTCGAAGAAACTCGGCCTCGGCGCCCAGGAGACCCTGGACATCGCCCAGCAGCTCTACGAAACCTACAAGCTCATCACCTATCCCCGCAGCGATTGCGGTTTCCTGCCGCTGAGCCAGCACAGCGAGGCTCCTGCCATCCTGGCCGCTCTGGCCCAGGCCGACCCAAGCCTTGCGCCACTGCGCGAGCACCTGCAACCGCAACGCAAATCCCGGGCCTGGAACGACGCCAAGGTCAGCGCCCACCACGGCATCATTCCCACCGCGGCGGCGAAAAACCTCGACAAACTCGCCGGCAAGCAGCGCGCGGTCTATACCCTGATTCGTGCGCGCTACCTGGCGCAGTTCCTGCCCAACCATGAATACGACCGGACCCAGGCCGACTTCGACTGTGCCGGCCAGGCCTTGCGCGCAGTGGGCAAGCAGATCGTCGAACCCGGCTGGAAGCGCGCCCTGCCCGAGGCGCTGGCCCCGACAAGGGGACGGGAAGCACCGGCCCCGCAGACATTGCCGGCGCTGGCCGAGGGCAACGATTGCAGCGTGGACGAGGTGACCCCCAAGGACCTGTGGACCCAACCGCCCAAGCCGTTCACCGAGGGCGACCTGATCAAGGCCATGAAGAACGTCGCCAAGCTGGTGGCCGATCCCCTGCTCAAGCAAAAGCTCAAGGACACCACCGGCATCGGCACCGAAGCGACCCGGGCCTCGATCATCCAGGGTCTGCTGGATCGCGGTTACCTGGTCAAGAGCGGCAAGGCCCTGTCCGCCACGCCAGCGGCCTTCAGCCTGATCGACGCCGTCCCCCGCGCCATCGCCGACCCCGGCACCACGGCGATTTGGGAACAGGCGCTGGACATGGTGCAAAGCGGGGAAATGAGCCTGGAAGAATTCGTCACCCGGCAAGCCGCCTGGATGAGCAAACACATTGCTCGCTGCCAAGGCATGAGCTTGACCATCAGCGGCCCGGCCAGCCCCGCCGGCCGTGGGGCAACGCCGTGGAAAAACAAACGCAAGCCGGCCAAGCGCAAGGCAGGCGGTGCGCCGCGCAAGGCAAGCAAAGCCAAGGCAACCTGAGCAAAACCGCATTACCCCAATATCTTGGGCTTGCTTCAATACCTGGAACTGAATCTCTGTGGGAGCAAGGCTTGCCCGCGATGAGGAACATGCGGTCTCTCTCTGGAACCGAGTCGCCTGCATCGCGGGCAAGCCTTGCTCCCACAGAGATTCTAGACCCAGGGGTTGGGTTATCCCCTACCAGGCTCGTGTTGTACCCCCCTTCCTAATACCCAAACCATTTTGTCCGACAATATGTAGTGAACAAAAATATTCACTACAAAACCGTTGACGCCTCCGATTTGCCCTTGCATGATGCAGACGTCTCCCCGATCGGGAGTACAGGCAACCGTTTGAGCAAGCTCGTCTGACCGCCGAGCTGTTTTTTTGGATAAGGGACTGCCCACAAGGCAGATTGAAGGTGCTGACCTGGCATGACCGTCCGGTAACAAGGACGAGAAACGTCGGCGACGATCCTCATGACGCACGTGGTCGACCCTCGAAAGTTGACGCTGGCTGAAGATTCTTCGCTGTTTCTCGTCGCTGTCACGCAGTTTGCGTAGCAGCCCTTCGACAACACTACACAACCGATGCTCGACCCCGCCGAAGTCAGGCGGATGAACACGGGTGGCTTGGCTTCGATGCCAGGCACAGGGTTTGTACGAGAAGTTGCGCAGGCACTTTTCGCACAAAGCCTAGCGAAGTTTTGCGAACCACCAGACAGATCAACCAAATGGTCAAGGGGCTTACACATGAATCTGAACAATCATCCATCTATTGATGAACTGGCTCGCATGTTCGCAGCACACAAAGACACGCTGGACAGCCATATCCTGTGGATCGGCAAGAATGGCCAGGTGCACATGGACTGCCTGTCGCCATTCACCCATGAAGACGAGTTCGAAAAGAACCAGCAAGACTTGTGCGCACGGCTGAAGATGTACCGGCGCGGCCAAGGCTACGTCGGCAAGAAGGCCGCAGCTGACAAGGACTTCATGGGCCGCGTCTTGCAGACGCTGACCCAGGCCTGGCAGTCGATGCAAGACACCTCCCAAGTCCGGGTCATCGACCGCTTCTGCTGATTGCCTATAGTAAAAAGGGCCCGTTCCTGATGAGGAACGGGCCCTTTTTTGTTCAGCACTTTTCGTACGAAACCTAGAACACCGACCAGCCGATCCGCTGGCTGAGCAGCTCCAGCGCAGCCATCCCGGCCAGGGAATTACCGGCGGCGTTGAGCTCCGGCGACCAGACGCACACCGTGAAACGTCCTGGCACCACGGCCACGATCCCGCCCCCTACCCCGCTCTTGCCAGGCAGACCGACCCGATAGGCGAAATTGCCAGCCTCGTCGTACAGCCCGCTGGTGGCCATGATGGAATTGACTTGCTGGGTCTGACGGGCGGTCAGGATCTGCGAGCCGCTGTGCTTGCAGAACCCGTCATTGGCCAGGAAACAGAACGCCCGGGCCAGGTCGACGCAGCTCATGCGCAGTGCGCAGTGGCTGAAATAACTGCGCAGCACCGCCTCCACGTCGTTGTGGAAGTTGCCGAAAGACTGCATCAGGTAGGCCATCGCCGCGTTGCGGGCACGGTGCTGGTATTCCGACTCGGCGACCTTGCCATCCACCATCACCTGCAGGTTGCCCGACAGGCGGCGGACGAAATCGCGCATCGACAAGGCCGGCGCGGCGAAACGCGACTGGTTGATATCGCAGATCACCAGGGCGCCGGCATTGATGAACGGATTACGCGGTCGTCCGCGCTCGAACTCCAGTTGCACCAGGGAGTTGAAGGGTTGGCCGGACGGTTCGTGCCCCAGCCGCTCCCAGATCGCCTCGCCGGAATGCTCGATGGCCTGCACCAGGCTGAAGACCTTGGAAATACTCTGAACCGAAAAGGGCGTATCGGCGTCGCCGGCGCAGTACAGTTCGCCGTCGTTGCCATACACGGCAATGCCCAACTGATTGGGCGCCACGGAGCCCAGGGCCGGAATGTAATTGGCCACCTTGCCCTGGCCGATCAGGGGGCGGACCGATTCAAGGATCTCGTTCAACAGTGCTTGCATATGCGCCAGGTCCAGTCATTCCCCGTTCGAGTGCGGGGATACAGACGCTAGACGCTGCCGGAAGGTTCCAGAGCACACTGAATATCACCTTTGAATCAGAACATCGGGCCGACCCGCAGGATTGTGGGAGCAAAGCTTGCTCGCGATGACAATGGCATATTCAACATCACCTTCAACTGACCCACCGCTATCGCGAGCAAGCTTTGCTCCCACGGAGGACTAGCCCCTCAGACGCTGCGGGAGTCCTGCCCCCTAACAAGAAGCCGCGTGTTCCATGAATTTCAAGAAATTGCCCGGGCGCTTCTCCCCCCCATCGAGCGGTCTATAGTAAGGGATCAACCCGCAGGAGCAGACGATGCGTCAGATCATGCATAAAGAACCCTGGTGGGCCTCGCCGCCCCGGCCCGGGCAGGACGAAAGCGAGCTGGAGTGGGGATGGCTGGTGATCTACAGCGAAGGCGAACCGCGTTTCGAATTCGTCAGGGAACGCCCGACCGATGAACAGATCCGCCATCGCAAGGGCTGTCGCGTCACCCTGGGGGCCGACTGAGCCCAGCCTGTCAGGGCTCGACCGCCGGCAACAGCACGGCGCGGTTGGACAGGTCCGTCTCCACCAGGTTGTCTTCGATCTCCCCGTCCAGGTAATACACCGGTGCCATCACCCCGCTGAGGGGATGCTTGAGCGATCTGAACCAGGCCTCGTCGAATGCCGCGCTCAAGCGCTGGCGGATCTGTGCCTCCATTTCCGGTCGCTCGCCTTCGTGGATCATCGCGCGAATGCCCGCCACGCTCACCGAAATCAACGCGCCCGCCGCCTTCCCGACCACCGCCGCGGCCGCACCGGCAGCCCCTCGCGTGGCGTACTGGCCTTCGATCTTTTCACTGGTGCGCTGCGCCACCGTGGCGATCACCGCATCCGACGGCCCCGAACCGGTGGCCGCAGCCTTGTTCACGTGATCGATCAACGCCGCGTAGGCCGGCAGGGTGTTCAACGGCTCGGTGTGGACCACCTCATACAACGAAGCATTGCGCGCCGCCGGCGGGCCCAGGTTGATCGCCGCAATACCGTGCAGGCGTCGGTTGATCAGCCCGGAGGCAATGCCATGCCGCTGGGCGACCACCTGGACCTGCTGATTGAGCAAGCGCACGTAATACGCCGTGGCATTGGCCCTGATGGCCTCGGGGTCGATCTCCTTCGCCACCGGCTCCAACACCCGCTCGCGATACTGTTCCTGCAGGTACAGGGCCAGGCGCTTGGACGCCGAGTCCTCCTGGCCCTTGGCGCTGGCGTCATACCAACTGACCTTCACCGCCAGCCATTCCTGGGTCCAGTAGCTGCTGAACCAGGGAATGAAATCAGCTTCGGTCCGCTGATACACCAACACCCGCCAATGCTCCATCGCCCCACGGGCGTAGACCCCGGTCTGCTCGATGGCGCTTTTCGAAGCGGCGATGATCTGCTGGTCGACTTGCCGCCAAGTGTCCTGGGAAACCGGCACCGTGGTGGCCTGTTGCCCGCTCTGAGGCGTGGCGCACCCCGCCAGGACAAGCACAACGGCCAGCATCAGCGAACGCAGCACGATCGCTACCCCGGATCTTGGTCACCCATGGGTTGAGTATAGGTGCGTGGAACCGCCGCCACGTGCAAGACATCGGTGCAGCGGCCGGCCTTCGTCGTATAGAGTGAGCCAACCCCTGACCTTGCAGAGACTCATGACCGCGCTCCTCGCACGACTTCGCCAATGGGCCCGCGCCCTCAAGCGCCAGACCATGACGCTGTGGTTCTGTTATCGCCACCCCGAGACGCCGTGGCTGCCCAAGTGGATCGCGATTGTCGTGGTGGCATACGCCTTGAGCCCCATTGACCTGATCCCGGATTTCATCCCGGTGCTGGGTTACCTGGACGATGTCATCCTGCTGCCGCTGGGCATCTGGCTGGCCCTGCGGCTGATGCCACCTGCGGTGCGGGCCGAGTGTGAGGCCAAGGCGCAGCAGTGGCAGGAGAACGATGGTCAACGCCCGGTGAACACAGTCGCGGCGGTGCTGATCGTGCTGGTTTGGCTCGGCGCCCTGGTGGGCGCCTGGTTCATGTTTCGCGGCGCATTCACGTCAGCGCCTTGAATCTCGCGCATTACACAGCCTATGAGGACACTGTCAACGACACGCCCTGCACGCTGAAGTAGTTAAACGAATAGAATCGAGTGTTAATTCAATAAGCGGAACGCACAGAAAGTTACTCGCACCGCACGCCAAGCAACACATAGCTGGAGTGCCTAACTTATAAGCGCTCGACAACTAGCGTATATAAAAGACACTGCCGGCCCGGTCAGTGACCAGGGCCGGCAACCAAACGGGCCTTACGATTTGCGCCCGCCGCCGTGGCTGTTTTCACCGCCCTTGCGGCCCGCCTCGGAAGCTTTTTCCCGATCATTGGCGAAATTACCGCCCGAGGCCTGGCCACCCTTGCGTCCGGCTTCGGAGGCACGTGCAGGGTCGTTGGCGAAGTTCCCACCGGAGGCCTGTCCGCCTTTACGGCCGGCCTCTACAGCGCGTTCGGGGTCGTTGGCAAAGTTGCCACCCGATGCCTGGCCACCTTTGCGTCCGGCTTCGGCTGCGCGCGCTGGATCATTGGCGAAGTTGCCGCCCGAGACTTGCCCGCCTTTCTTCCCGGCTTCCGATGCCTTTTCACGATCGTTAGCGAAATTGCCAGGGTTGTTATTACCTGTGTTAGCCATTTCATTCACCTCGTTAGTTGCTGTTAGCGAACCCTGCTGGTTCGTTTAATTCGGAAATCCAGACACCGTTAAGGTTTTAAACAAAACCTCCCAATGACGACGAACGGTCAACATCGTGCCGCTTGGTTTTATTTGCCTTGAACTTATCTCCACCCGACGCTCAAACAGACGCCATTCCAATGTCACGAACCTGGATCAAGTTCTGCTCAGGGTGAAATCGGATCGCTCGCCGGAAACGTTTCCTCCAGCGCATCAGGTTGACCACTTCACCGCCGTTCTTTCGAATTGCGCACATAGAGGTGGAGGGTCTGGGCGGCGGGAAAGTTTGAAGCGACCGAGGCATCGGGCGACGAAAGGTGTCAGGCCGAGCCTGGGCGTTGTGGCTGGCTATTGTGGTGAATGATCCTTTGAGGAGCGGGCAGTGATCAGCAGGAAGGACGCGATCAGCCTGCTGTGAGCTGCGCGCCAAGATCCTGCCCCTTGAGCGTATCGAACAGCGCCTGCGCCGCTGCCGACAGTTCATGGCCCGGCTTGGTCAGTACGCCGACGGCCCGTTCTATCACCGGATCGCTCAAGGTGATGCAGCGCGCCCCCAGTTCATGCATTTGCCCCACGCACAGGGCCGGCACGGCGCTGACCCCCAAGCCGCTGGCGACCATCCGCCCGACCGTCGCCAGTTGGTGGCTCTCGAACTCCACCGGCAGTTTCATGCCCCGGGCCCTCAAGTGTTCTTCCAGCATCACCCGCACGGTGGAAGGTCGTTGCAGGGTGATGAAGGGCTGCTCCAGCAGGGTTTTCCAGTGGACTTCATCGCACCGGGCCAGCGGTGAATCCAGCGGCACCACCGCGACGAAGCGATCCAGGTACAACGGCGTGAAGGCCAACGACGAACCCTGCACGGGCTCGAACGCCACGCCCAGTTCGACGTGCCGGTCACGCACCATTTCCAGCACTTGTTCGTTGATCACATCGTTGACCGTGACGTTGACATTCGGGTACCGGGCGCGGAAGGTCTTGAGGATCGACGGCAGCAGGTTGCCGGCGAACGACGGCATCGCCGCTAGGGTCACGCGACCGCGCTGCAAGGTGAAGCGCTGGCGCATTTCATCCTCGGCATTGTCCCAGTCGGCGACCAACCGGCGTGCCAAGGGCAACAACGATTCGCCCTCTGCCGTCAGCGCCACGTTACGGGTGTTGCGGCTGAACAAGCGTCCACCAAGCCCGTCTTCCAAGGCCTTGATGGTCAGGCTCAGGGCCGACTGGGACAGGTGCAGGCGCTCGCCGGCCACGGCGAAACTCAGGCTCTGGGCCACGGCGAGGAAGGCGCGGATCTGTTTGAGGGTCATGGTCGCTACGCTCCCAGCGGCGAGTGGTTAGCTTCGAGCTGCACGTTGGATATCAGTCATTGATGAGATTTATCAATCAATCCAACCTAAAAATCAACTTAACAAATATATGACTTGGCGCAACACTGCATTCCATTGCGACCCCATCAAGAATAAAAGAGGTGTCTATGGCAGGTTTCGACAAACGTGTGAGTTCCTATGCAGAAGCCCTGGCGGGCTTGAAGGACGGCATGACGGTCATCGCTGGTGGCTTCGGCCTCTGCGGTATCCCGGAAAACCTGATCGCCGAGATCAAGCGCAAGGGCATCCGCGAGCTCACCGTGGTGTCCAACAACTGCGGCGTCGATGGTTTTGGCCTCGGCGTGTTGCTCGAAGACCGGCAGATCCGCAAGGTGATCGCCTCCTACGTGGGTGAGAACGCCCTCTTCGAAAAACAACTGCTGAGCGGCGAGATCGAAGTCCAGCTCACCCCTCAAGGCACCCTCGCGGAGAAAATGCGCGCCGGCGGCGCCGGCATCCCCGCATTCTTCACCGCTACCGGCGTCGGCACTCCAGTGGCCGAAGGCAAGGAAGTGCGTGAATTCCATGGTCGCCAGTACCTGATGGAAGAATCCATTACCGGCGACTTCGCCATCGTCAAAGGCTGGAAAGCCGACCACTTCGGCAACGTGGTCTATCGCCATACCGCCCAGAACTTCAATCCGCTGGCCGCCACCGCCGGCAAGATCACCGTGGTGGAAGTCGAGGAAATCGTCGAACCCGGCGAGCTGGACCCGACGCAGATCCATACCCCTGGCATCTACGTCGACCGGATCATTTGCGGCACGTTCGAAAAGCGCATCGAACAGCGCACCGTACGCAAGTAATCCCCTGCCCCCGGACCGAATGAAGGAATAACCACATGGCACTTTCCCGCGAACAAATGGCTCAACGCGTCGCCCGCGAAATGCAGGACGGCTACTACGTTAACCTGGGCATCGGCATTCCGACCCTGGTCGCCAACTACATCCCCGAAGGCATGGAAGTCATGCTGCAATCGGAAAACGGCCTGCTGGGCATGGGCGCATTTCCCACCGAAGCCGAAGTCGATGCCGACATGATCAACGCCGGCAAGCAGACCGTCACCGCGCGCATCGGCGCCTCGATCTTCTCTTCCGCCGAATCGTTTGCCATGATCCGCGGCGGTCACATCGACCTGACCGTGCTCGGCGCGTTCGAAGTGGATGTGCAAGGCAACATCGCCTCCTGGATGATCCCCGGCAAGCTGGTCAAGGGCATGGGCGGGGCGATGGACCTGGTGGCCGGTGCCGAGAACATCATCGTCACCATGACCCACGCGTCCAAGGACGGCGAGTCGAAACTGCTGCCGCGTTGCAGCCTGCCGCTGACCGGCGCCGGCTGTATCAAGCGCGTGCTCACCGACCTGGCCTACCTGGAAATCCAGGACGGCGCCTTCATCCTGAAAGAACGGGCGCCGGGCGTCAGCGTCGAGGAAATCGTCGCCAAGACCGCCGGCAAACTGATCGTGCCGGACCATGTGCCTGAAATGCAGTTCGCTGCCCAGTGAGGAGAGATTCGATGCAAGAAGTCGTGATTGTCGCCGCCACCCGCACCGCCATCGGCAGTTTCCAGGGTTCGCTGGCCTCCATTCCCGCACCGGAACTCGGTGCCGCGGTCATTCGTCGCCTGCTGGAACAGACCGGCCTTTCTGGCGAAGAGGTCGATGAGGTGATCCTCGGCCAGGTGCTGACCGCCGGCTCCGGGCAGAACCCGGCCCGCCAGGCGTCGATCCTCGCCGGCCTGCCCCACGCCGTGCCGGCATTGACCCTGAACAAGGTCTGCGGCTCGGGCCTCAAGGCATTGCACCTGGGCGCCCAGGCGATCCGCTGTGGCGACGCCGACGTGATCATTGCCGGCGGCATGGAAAACATGAGCCTGGCGCCCTACGTCCTGCCGGCTGCCCGCACCGGCCTGCGCATGGGCCACGCGAAGATGATCGACAGCATGATCACCGACGGCCTGTGGGATGCGTTCAACGACTACCACATGGGCATCACCGCCGAGAACCTGGTGGACAAGTACGGCATCAGCCGCGAGGAACAGGACGCCTTCGCCGCTGCCTCCCAGCAGAAAGCCGTCGCCGCCATCGAAGGGGGTCGCTTTGCCGATGAAATCACACCGATCCTGATTCCCCAGCGCAAGGGCGAGCCGCTGGCGTTCGCCACCGACGAACAGCCACGGGCCGGCACCACCGCCGAGTCCCTGGGCAAGCTCAAGCCGGCGTTCAAGAAGGACGGCAGCGTCACCGCGGGCAACGCCTCGTCGTTGAACGACGGCGCTGCCGCGGTGCTGCTGATGAGCGCTGAAAAAGCCAAGGCCCTGGGCTTGCCGGTGCTGGCGAAAATCAGCGCCTACGCCAATGCCGGCGTCGACCCGGCCATCATGGGCATCGGCCCGGTATCGGCCACCCGTCGCTGCCTGGACAAGGCCGGCTGGTCGCTGGAGCAATTGGACCTGGTGGAAGCCAACGAGGCCTTCGCCGCCCAGTCCCTGGCCGTGGCCCGGGAGTTGAAATGGGACATGGACAAGGTCAACGTCAACGGCGGCGCCATCGCCCTGGGTCACCCCATCGGTGCTTCGGGCTGCCGGGTGCTGGTGTCGTTGCTCCATGAAATGATCAAGCGCGACGCCAAGAAAGGCCTCGCGACGTTGTGCATCGGCGGCGGCCAAGGCGTGGCCCTGGCACTGGAACGCGCCTAGGCTTCCACGTAGCGAGCCCGACGGTGGCTGGGCGGACCCACGACACTCGCCCGACCACTGGCAACACCCCCGGCGCTACTTCGGTAGCGCCGTTTTTTTCAGGGTGGTGGTCTACACAAGACGCTCGATCGGTTGGTGTTGCCAGACCCGCTTGTAGTACAGCGTCTGCAACATCAGCATGCTCAGGTAAGCCACCGGGAACGCCATCCATACCCCTTGCAAGCCAACGTAGGCGTCCAGCAGATAGGCCGCCGGCACTTGCACACCCGCGATGCAAAAGATCGAGATCGCCACCGGCATCAGCACGGTGCCGCTGGCGCGCATGATGCCACCGACGATGGCCTGGAAACCGAATACCAGCAGGCTCCAGAGCATGATGTGCAGCAGGTGCTCGGCCTGCACCCGCGTCGCCGGGTCGGTGATGAACAGCCCCAGTAACCGGTGGGACAACAGATAGCCCAACAGCACCAGCGCGCCGGTGAGCCAGAGATTGATCAAGAGCCCCGTGCGCAGGATCGGCCCGAGGCGTTCCTGGCGCCCGGCGCCAATGGCCTGGGCGCCGAGGATCGAGGCGGAGATGGCAATCGACAACGCCGGGAACTGCACGTAGTTGACGATCTGCGCCACCGCGCCATAGGCCGCTGTGGCCTGAGAACCGTGGCGGTTGACCAGCGCCAGGATCACCAGCTCCGACAACGAAATCACCACCATCTGCAAGCCGGTGGGCAGGCCGATCCGCAGCACCTTGCCGAGGATCGCCCTGTCCAGGCGCATCGCCGAGAACAGCGCCCGATCTGGCGCCAGGTCATGCTCACGACGGTTCAGGCGCCACGCCAGCATCAGCATGGCCGCCGCCGTCCCGACCAGCCCCGCCACCGCCGCACTCTGGACGCCCATCTGCGGCAGCCCCAGCCAACCGCGAATCAGCGCGGGCGTGAGCACCAGCCCGACGCTGGTGGACACCAGCAACGCCAGCATCGGCGACACCGTATCGCTCACCCCGCGCAACAACTGGGTGAACAGCACGAACACCAGCAGCAGCGGCAGGATCCACATCATGACCCGGGCATAGGCCACGGCGTCCTCCAGCACGTCCGCTGGCGTACCCAGGCCTTGCAACGCCTGGCGGGCAAAGAGACTGCCAAACACCGCCGCCGCCAAGCCGATGAGCGCCCCCAGCAACAGGGTCGAGCCGGCAATCGCCTTCACCGTGCCGGTTTGCCGCGCGCCGTGGGCCTGACCGATCAGCACCCCGGCGCCAGCGCCCAGGCCAATCACCAGGGAGATGAAGAAAAACAGGATCGGAAACATCCCCGACACCGACGCCAGCGCCTGGGTGCCGAGCATCTGGCCGATGTAGATGCTGTTGAGCGTGCCGGACATGGACTGCAGGAAATTGGACAGGACCATGGGCGTGAGGAACAGCAGGTAGGTTTTCCAGAGCGGCTGGGTGGGCATGGGAGCTCTTGATGGCAGGTTTGCAGTGCGGGGTAATTTAGCGCAAACCATTCCGGCCCACTCGCTTTTGTGGCGAGGGAGCTTGCTCCCGCTGGGTCGGTCCGACGCCTCGGGCGCAGCAG
>NZ_JBMDJD010000045.1:0-31946 GCF_057809015.1 Pseudomonas sp. FG6 | reverse complement strand
ACCGGCCTGTCACGCCGGGGGTCGCGGGTTCGAGTCCCGTCCGCTGCGCCATATTCGGTCACCTGGAACACTGAACGCCAGGTACCTACAAAAAGCCCGCTCATTGAGCGGGCTTTTTGCTGTCTGGCATTTGCGCACCTGCTACTGCTCGGCATTGCGACTATGACGATAATCGCTGACCGCCTCATACACCGCCTTACGCAAGCGATTGATGCCGCCAATGGGGCGATGCGCCTCGATGCCGAACCACGGGTTGAACGACTGGTTGTCGCAAGCCAGGTTCAGCTTGGGTGTGTCGAAGTCCTGGGCTGGCACCTTGATTCGGGCTACGGTCTCGAACGGCGCGTCACTTTCCTGCCATTCGATACTGGTGTCTTCGATCGGCATGAACTTGGCCGGATCCTGGCGCTGCACCTGCAAGACAAAACACGCCGGCACCCGGTCGGTGGATAACTGCTGGCTCAGGGCGCTGCGCAGAAAATTCGGCAGGTCCTGGTTTTGCGCGGGCAGGGTGTAGGGTGGGCAACTGTCCGGGTCCGGCGCGACGCGAAACTTGGCGTTGGCTTCGCCGAACTTGTAGGGCGATACCGAAAAATATGTGGTCTGGGTCGGGCTGGCCGGCGGCGGTGAGAGCGTCGCCAGGGCCACGAACAAGTGACGGATCTGCCAACTGCGCGGGTCCAGGCTTGGAAAGAACGCCATCACCTTTTTTCCATCGGCCTGTGCCGCCACATTCTGACGATATTCGGCGACATCACTGACGAAGAAGTTCGGATGATTGAACATCACGAAATCCTGCTCGCCCTGTGATTGCCGTTCAGCAAGCAGTTGCTTGCCCGGTACGCTCAGCAGCTTGATCGCCATCCCCCGTGCATCGCGCAGGCTATCGAATTGTGGATAGGCGTTGCCGTTGGACAGGCGCATCGTTGCCTGCCAAGTCTTGCCCGGTTCGGCGAACACGCCTTGGCGCAGCGGCGTTGGCAAATCGTTCGGCACCTGGACCTCGGCCATGACGCAACCGTGCGCCTTGGCATGGGCGTCGCGCAGGTAGCGCGTGCCTTCGCGGTGCTGGTCGACGATGCGGATCGCGGTCTGGATGATGTCCTGGGTCATCGCGGCTTCGCCGGGTGCGACCTGCTCCTTGTCCGGGACCGGCCCCTTGTGCTGCCAGGCAAACCAGGCCGTGGAGAGGGCCCAGCCAAGCAGTCCGAGGCCTAGCAGCCACAGGAGCGTCTTGCCCAGAAAGGCACCGAGGCGCAGCCAGAGCGTGATCAACATGCAAACATCCTTTTACCTGTAGGGGTCATCATTACAGTTGCGACTCCAGCGGGCTGCCCAGCACCTTCAGGTACTCCAGCAAGGCCCAGCGCTCCTGTGGTTGCAGCAGGCGACCGATCACGCCATTGCCCCGTTCACCGGCGCGGAATTCATGGCCGCTGTTATGGTTGCCGGTGATCCGGGTGTCGAAGAGAAAACCGTTGGTGAAGGCTTCGGTGCGATACCCCAGGTGCTTGGGATCGTATTCGAAGCTGCCTTTATAGAACGTGGTCGCGCGCTCATCCTGCGGGGACAGCAGTTGATAGATCGTCGGCACCGAGCCGTTGTGCAGGAACGGTGGCGTGGCCCAGACGCCCGCCAGCGGACGGGCCTTGTAGGCACGCAGTTCGCGCACGCCGATGGGCAGGCCGAAACCATCCAGGGCCGGGCGCTCGGCCGGGGTCACCCCAGCGTCGCGGTACGCGCGGTTTTCGACGAACGCGGTGACGTAGGCCAGGCCTTTGGCGACCGACAGCTGGCTCAGGTCCAGCGGTTCCGTCGGGGTTGGGTGCAGTTGTACATCCAGCTTCGCCAGTTCCGCCGGATCCCACTGCAGGCTGGTCAGGTCGAAACGGTGGTCGGCGATGTTGTTGGCGGTGCCGGGGTCGGTGCCGATGACGTTCACCGGCAGCATGTGCAACTGCTGGACCGGTCTGTCGGGCCCCTGGATCACTTTGGGTACGTGGCAACCGGCGCAGTTCTCGGCGAACAGCGCACGGCCCTTGGCAGCCAGAGGTTTGTCGATCGCGCCCAGCAACGCTTCCAGCCACACCGGAGGCTTGAGCAGTTGCAGGGTCTCCTCGATCTTGTTCAGGTCCCGGACCCGCACACTGGAGGGATAGCGCGCATCGCCCTGCAACGGTTTGCCTTGGGTGTCGAAGAAGTTCAGCGTGGCGCCGACGCCCAGCGCTTCACCGACGTTACGGGCCATCGGCTGCTGGGCGGAGCCGTTCCATTGCACCCAGTCGAATGTCCATATTTCCCACAACTGCGGGTAATCCACCGGCGCGTTCGCCACCCTGTAGTTGTTCGGGGAAATGGCGTCGCCGAAGCTGGCATTGGCTATGCGGCCAAAGGCGTCGGTGCGTCCCGGACCTTCTTCGGTGGGGTAGAGGCCGCGATGGGTGTCGTTCCAGGCCACCCGCAAAAATGTATCAAGGGATGTCTTGAATGCCTCGCGCAGTGCCTCGTGGCGGGTGTCGTAGTCCTTGCCCAGCACCTGGCGGGCGAAGCGTTCGAATTTCCAGGGGTTGTAGTAGGTAGACGCAAGACTGGCGACCAATGCCTGTCCGAAACTGCCACCACGCAATGTAGGAACACTTGAAGGCAAGACATGCTGGGCCGAGCCGCCATCGATCCGTATCGCCTGGCCCTTGAAGCGCAGTTCCCCGGTGTGACACGCCGCACAGGTGATGTCGAGGAACTCGTCGGTGCTGCCCGGGTTCTGGTGCCGGGCGAAGCCTACCGGTAGGTTGCCGGGGTTGTCTGGCGTCGCTTTTTGCGCCGGGTCGACCAGGAAACCGAAGCGCGCCAGGTATTCCGGTGAGGCGAAGCGCTGTTGCGAGAAAGGCAGTTCCAGGGCCGTGAACCAGTCGTAGCGCAAGCCTTTGACCTGGGTACCCTGGGGCGTGAAGTAATACGTCTGGCGCTCGGCGGCGCTCCATTGATCCAGGTAATGCACCTGTTCGACGGGGCTGTAGAACGGCAAGCGCGGATTGGCGATGTAATACAGCACAACGGCCACGGCGACGAGTAGCAGCACGAGAAGCAGCAATAGGATGCGAGAGAGGAGGCGCACGGTTACGTCCTTGTTTTTTGAATACGCCCTTATGCCTCAGCATCGCGTGGCGGGCAAGTGGCCATTATTTGCCGGTTCTCGGGGGCGGCAAATTGTCCCTGTACGTAATGGATGACAGATGCTTCATCTGCCCAAGGATTAAAAAGCGTTTGCGTACCTGAACTTATCCCCGGTTTGTGGCTCACATGCCGGTAGCCATTGGTCGTGGCCGCCTGATAAGCTCGCGGCTTTACTCGATTGCCCTTTAGGCGCATGAACAAGGAAATAGCATGAAACAGCATCGGTTGGCGGCGGCGGTGGCCCTGGTTGGCCTGGTACTCGCGGGTTGCGATTCGCAGACCAGCGTAGAGCTGAAAACCCCGGCGCAGAAAGCTTCCTACGGTATTGGCCTGAACATGGGCAAGAGCCTGGCTCAGGAAGGTATGGATGACCTGGACTCCAAAGCGGTTGCCCAGGGCATCGAAGATGCCGTCGGCAAGAAAGAACAGAAGCTGAAAGACGAAGAGCTGGTCGAAGCCTTTGCCGCACTGCAAAAGCGTGCCGAAGAGCGCATGGCCAAGATGAGCGAAGAGTCGGCCGCTGCCGGCAAGAAATTCCTCGAGGAAAACGGCAAGAAAGCCGGCGTGACCACCACCGCTTCCGGCCTGCAGTACGAAGTGGTCAAGAAGGCTGACGGTCCACAGCCCAAGCCGACCGACGTGGTGACTGTCCACTACACCGGCAAGCTGACCAACGGCACTGTGTTCGACAGCTCCGTTGAGCGTGGCAGCCCGATCGACCTGCCGGTCAGCGGCGTGATTCCGGGTTGGGTCGAAGGCCTGCAACTGATGCACGTCGGCGAGAAGTACAAGCTGTACATCCCGAGCGACCTGGCCTACGGCGCCCAGAGCCCGAGCCCGGCAATCCCGGCCAACTCGGTCCTGGTGTTCGACCTGGAGCTGCTGGCGATCAAGGATCCGACAAAAGAAGACGCCGCGAAGTAATCGCGTCTGCAGTCACGACAACGCCTCGCTTATGCGGGGCGTTGTTGCATCCGGACCCTGATGAGTGCCATAAAATCGAACACCTGACGGCGCCGGCAGTCATAGGCAGTACAGGCGTTGTGCTAGGCGCAACCGGCCGGTCAAGTCAATGAAATATTGGGTTTTTTTATGTGAGTAAAAAACGCCCGATCTAAGCCGGGCCCTTGTGAAACGGGGGCTTCAGCGGTGAAATGCAGCTCTGTTCACAAGGTTATCCACAATTTGTGTGGATAACATTTCGGCGGGAGAAAAAATGAAGGCTCCGTGGAATTTCGCGCGATTTCTGCCGTTGGCAGGGCGTCTGCTGGCCCGTGGCAGGTTGCCGACATTGTTGTTTGCCGTCGCCAGTAAAAGCGCCAGGGAAGGGGGCCGGTTGGGCAAGCTCAAGGAGGATCTGCGCTTGTTGCAGGCCTTGTGCTTGGCTTACTGGCGGGGTGAGTATCGGGCTGTCAGTGCCAAGTCGATGATTTCGGTGGTGGCGGGGCTCATGTATTTCCTCAGCCCCCTGGATGCGATTCCGGACCTGCTGCCGGTGTTCGGCATGTTGGATGACATCGCCGTGTTGGCGTGGGTGATGAAAACCCTCGACGATGAGCTCGAAGCCTTCCGCGCCTGGCGTTATCGGCAATCCCCCGAGAAACTCGCTCAGGTCGAAAGACTCCCCGATACCCCGGAACAGCTCCTGCTCCAGGGGCAAAAAAAGAGCTGATCCCGGCTCACTTGCCCCCAAGATTTCATCGCCCCGCGACCTTGGCCGCTATTAGGATTACACTTCCAAGGAAAAAGACTGAGTCGCTAAGTGTTTTTGTCCTACGGGGTAGACATGGATATTCAAATAATTACACGCGACGGAGAGCCCGAATACGCGGTTTTGCCGTGGAAGCAGTACCAATCGTTGTTGAAGGCCGCAGGCCTCGATCAAGCACCGTCGCACGAGGCGCCAGCCCGTCACGCGACGGCCCCCGACCAGGTTCTTCCGGGTCTGGATCAATTACGCAGTTTGCGCGAAGGGAAGGGTATCGCCATCGAGGCGTTGGCCCGCACGGTAGGTATAAGCCCGTCTTATCTGGCCTTGATCGAAAGCGGCGAGCGTCAGCCCGATGCCGCGATTCGGCGCTGTCTGGCCTGGGAGTTGACGGTGCCGGGTTGGAGGGATGAGTCGTGAGCGTACGCATCAGTCGGCAGCATTGGGATGGGTTGTTGGGTGAGTTGGACCAGGCGCGTCGCCAGCGCCATTTATTGACCTACCGCGCCTTGCTGGAGCGCTTGCAGCTACCCAGCCCGGCCATGCAGACCCTGACGGCAGCCCTGGAATACCTGGCGGCGCTGGATGCCCGGGCGGAGCAGCCGCTGCGCAGTTCGTTGGTGATCAGCCAGGGCGCCAGTCGGTTGCCGCGTACCGGTTTCTTCGAGTGCGTCGAGCGCCTGGGGCGGTTTTCCGGGCCTTCCGACGGGGTGGCCGCGGCCTCCTGGCATGCTTCGGAAGTGGTCCGGGTGTTCGAATACGAGTACCCCGAATCGGCGGAGGCCTGAAATGCTCTGGCGTCTCAAGGCACGGGCCGGCTATTGGCTGGCGCGCAGATTGTTTCATTGGTCGTGGTTCGTCCGACAGCCCCGTGGCTGGGCCTGGATGGAGGGCCAGTTTGCCCGCATGGCAAACTTGGGGGACGTGGGGGCCCAGAGTTTCTACGGGCACATCCTGACCTTTCGCGGCCAAGGGCTGGGCGCCCGAGAGGAAGGCATTCGCCTGCTGCGGCTGGCGGCCCTGGCTGGCGACGGCAAGGCGGCCTATCAGGTAGGGGTGATCAGCCTGGCCGGTACCGCCAGCAAGGCCCCGGACCCAGCCGAAGCGGCCCGTTGGTGGGGCTTGGCGGCGCAGGCCGGGCATCCGCTGGCCGAAGCCCGCCTCAAATCACTTGAGGGCCATGGCCTGTAGCCTGATCCAGAGACCGTTCGCAACGTCCGGTCTTGCTCTTGCCTGAATCGTCTGTTTTCCCCGCAGGCCGCATTTAGCGAATTGCCCTACGTCCTGCGCTTCTTTTCCTGACTTATTTCCCAAGCCGCCCTCGGCACAGTCTCGCGTCCGTCCCCGCACCGCGAGATTCCTGCATGCAAGCCCCCGACAAACTCCTGGCGTTGCACAACACCATCGGCTTGCTGGTGATGGCGACCATGGACCCCGAGCACCCGGACGTCGAGGCGGTGCTGGCGGATTTTCGCAACTGCCTGAACGACTACGACGCCTGGGTCGAACGCTTCTGGAACCTGGGCGCGCTGGACGTGGAGCAGGTGTTCAAGGTCGGCAACGACGTGTCGCTGGTGGCGCCGCGCAAACAGATCAAACCCGTCAGCGCAGTGGTGGCGGCATGCCCGGCCGAGGGGCCGCTGACGCTGGTGCACCTGTTCCAGGCGGCGCGCTTCGTGCCGATCGGCGACACCCCGGTCATGCTCGAACCGGTCATCGCCGGCGAGCCGGGGCAGGAGACCTTTGGTGAGCCGGTTCACCATGTCATCGGCCCCAGCGGCATCCTGGAAGTACCCGAGTGCTGGCGCGGGCAGCGTTACCGCATCACCTTCTTTCCCCATGTCACCACCGAGCACGTCAAGGCGTTGTATGCCTCTTACCAGGGCGTGATCGGTGAGCTGGAAGCGTGGCTCAAGGCCGAGTGGGAAAGCGAATTTCAACCCTTGTGGGTGGACTTTTCCGACGCCGGGTTTCGCGAGCGCTACGGCTTGCTGCGGCAGGCCGATTGGCGCGGTTTTGAAAACGCCCTGAATCAGCTCTGGGATGACGTCAAACAGGTTTTCCAGCTACTGGCGGACCTGCAGGCCAACAGCGAAAAGCTCCTGCAATACCTGACCGAGGTCGAACTGGAACAGTTGCTCCAAGCATCGTCCGAGGCCATCGCCAAGGCGTTGATGGTGTTGAGCGACGAGCCCTTGCTCTTCGTACACGTGGCGGCGTTCGCCAGTTGGCTGCGGATGGTGCCACCGCAGTACGTGGCCGAGATGATGGGGCAGATGCGCGCCGCGGTGCTGATCAACTTCCTGTTGGTGCGCTTGACTGGCGCGCTGGGCCCAGGCCTGCGGATCAGCGGCAAAGCGCTGGGCCTGATCGGCTCCGAGCGAGCCCGGGTGTGGTTGCAGGCTTCGAGCCAGCGGTTGGGCCAGCGCAGCGGCGGCTGGTTCGAGTCGCATGCCGATACGCTCAAACCCCTGGTGGCCGGCGGCCAGCGCGCATCGGTGGGGCCGGTGCCCGTCGGACCGCTGAACATCACTCGTGATCAGGCGCCGCCGCTGTCCATCAGCAACCCGGCGGCCGTGGCGCGGGAAAAATCCCAGGGTTCAACCCGGTTGAGCCGACACGAACCCCAGGACGACGCCCCGGCCCAATCGAAAAACCCCAACGGCGACAGCGCCGATACGGCCGCCCAGACCCAGACCAGCGGCTGCCCGGTGTCGATGGTCACTGGCGAAGAACTGCTGACGCTGGAAGACGGCACGCTCGATGGCTGCCTGCCCTTTGTCTTTACCCGCCTGTATCGCACCAGTGCGGCGGAGTTGGACGTGGGGCTCGGGCGCGGCTGGAGCCATGCCTTGGCCCACCACTTGCGGCTTGAGGGCGAGCAGGTCGTCTGGATCGACCAGGAAAACCGTTGCACGACCTTTCCGTTGCCCACCGTCCAACGCCCGGCGATCCACAACAGTCTGGCCCGTGCCGCGATCTACCTGGGGGGCGAGGCGGATGAACTGATCATCGCCCAGCCCGGCGAAGGTGCGCCTTTCCTACACTTTCGCGACGGTTGTCTGAGCACTCTCAGCGATCGGTATGACAACCGCCTGACGATCCAGCGCAACATCCATGGCGACATCAGTCGCCTGGACAACGGTGCCGGGCGCGCCCTGCGCTTGCGCTATGAGCAGCGCCACCTGATCGCCATCGACTACCAGAGCTTTCACCCGGCCTTGACGCTGGACGAAGCCTGGCGGACCGAACAGACCCTGGTGTCCTACCGCTACGACGCGCGTTTTCGCCTGGTCGAGGCGACCAATGCCGCCGGGGAAAGCGAACGCTACGACTACGACGACCGCCACGTCATCGTCCAGCGGCAACTGGCCGGCGGCGCGAGTTTCTTCTGGGAATGGCAGGGCGACGGGCCGGCGGTGCGCTGTGTACGGCATTGGGCGTCGTTTGCCCAGGTGGACAGCCGCTACACCTGGAGCGCGGACGGCAGCGTCACGGTCCGGCACGTCGATGGCAGCCAGGAGGTGTATGTCCACGACGACCGCGCGCGGTTGGTGCGCAAGGTCGAGCCCGATGGCGGCGAACACCTCAAGGCCTATGACGAACAGGGCCGGTTGATCGCCGAACAGGATCCGCTGGGGGCGGTCAGTGAATACCGCTACGACGAAGCCGGACGGCTTGTGGCGCTGATTCCACCGGAAGACGAGCCCACGTCCTACGAATACCGCGACGGCTTCCTACGCGCTCGTTCACGCGGCAAGGCCAGCTGGAAGTACCACCGCAACACCCAGGGCGACATCACCCAACACACCGACCCCAACGGCCACAGCACCTTCTACAAATACGATGACCGTGGCCTTCCCCTGGTCATCAGCCATCCCGACGGCGGTTTCCATCATCTGGCCTGGAATCGCCTCGGCCAGTTGACCGAAGAAACCCTGCCGGACGGCCGGCGCCGGCGTTTTTCCTACGACGTCCAGGGACGTTTGCTCAGCCGCGAGGACGAACACGGGGCCCTCACCCAGTATCAATGGGACGCCGTCGGCCGCTTGTTGCAGCTGACCTTGCCCACGGGGGCGACCCGCGCCTGGACCTACAACGCCTACGGCAAGGTCACCGCCGAGCGCGACGAGCAGGGGCGCACCACCCGCTACGAATACGCCGACGACCTGCACCTGGTCAGTCGCCGCCTCAACGCCGACGGCAGTGAGCTGAAATATCGCTACGACTCGGCGCGCCTGTTGCTCACCGACATCGAAAACGAATCCGGCGAGCACTACCGCCTCGACTACCACCCCAACGGCCTGATCCGCCAGGAAACCGGCTTCGACGGCCAACGCAGCGCCTACGCCTACGACCTCAACGGCCAGTTGCTGGAGAAAACCGAGTTCGGCAGCGATGGCAGCCAGCGGGTCACGGCTTACCAGCGCGACAGCGCCGGACGCCTGCTGCGCAAAACCTTGCCCGACGGTGCCCAGGTTCACTACCGCTACGACGCCCTCGGCCGCCTGATCAGTGTCGACGACGGCCACTGGCCGCTGGCTTTCGAATACGACGCCCAGGACCGGCTGGTCAGCGAGCACCAGGGCTGGGCCAGCCTGGGCTATGGCTACGACGCCTGCGGCCAGCTCAATCACCTGCGCCTGCCGGACAACAGTACCCTCGACTACCACCACCAGCGTGGTGGCCGGTTACACCGCATCGACCTCAACGGCAGCTGTCTCACCGAGCACCGCTTTGACGGCACTCGCGAACGCCAGCGCCAGCAAGGCCGGCTGCTCAGCGAATACGCCTACGACGAACAGGGCCGCCTCAAGGCCCAGACCGTCTGGCAACAGCAATCACAACAGGCCGAGCAACCACTGCAACCGGTGCAGATGATCTGGCGCGACTACCGCTACAGCGCCAACGGCAACCTCGCGACCCTCACCGACAACCGCCGGGGCCGGCGCAACTACCAGTACGACCCGCTCGACCGACTGATCCGCATCGACCCTTTCCAGGCCGAGCCGGAACACTTCGCCCACGACCCGGCCGGCAACCTCTTGCTGATGGACCGTCCCGGCCCCACCACCCTCAAGGGCAACCGCCTGACGATGGAGGGCGACCGCCACTACGACTACGACGCCTACGGCAACCTGATCCGCGAACGCCGTGGCAAGGCCCAGTGCCTCGTCACCGAATACCGCTACGACAGCCAGCACCGCCTGATCGGCGTCACCACCCCGGACGGCCGCGAAGCGTCCTACCGCTACGACGCCTTCGGCCGACGCATCAGCAAGACCGTCGACGGCCAGACCACCGAGTTCATCTGGCAAGGCGAACAAGTCATCGCCGAAAGCGGCCCCCGGCATTACCGCAGCTACCTCTACGAACCCGGCACCTTCCGCCCCCTGGCAATGCTCGACGGCGAAGGCCCGCTCAAGGCCTGCCCGTTCTACTACCACCTCGACCACCTCGGCACGCCCCAGGAACTGACCAGCTACCGCGGCGACATCGTCTGGTCGGCGCGCTACACCGGCTACGGCAAACTCCTCGACGTCCAACACGACGGCGGCGAACAACTCGACCAACCGCTGCGTTTCCAAGGCCAGTACTTCGACGCGGAAAGCGGCCTGCATTACAACCGGCACCGCTACTACAATCCGGAGACTGGCCGGTACTTGACGCCTGACCCGAGCAAACTGGCGGGTGGGTTGAATGGGTACAGGTACACGCT
Organism: Pseudomonas sp. FG6; assembly: GCF_057809015.1. Classification (NCBI taxonomy): domain Bacteria; kingdom Pseudomonadati; phylum Pseudomonadota; class Gammaproteobacteria; order Pseudomonadales; family Pseudomonadaceae; genus Pseudomonas; species Pseudomonas sp. FG6. The sequence continues at coordinate 21,345 of NZ_JBMDJD010000045.1, read as the reverse complement.
GAACCCGACGGGGTGGGTGGATCCGTTGGGGTTGGTGGATTGTCCGGGGAAGGGTGGGTGCAAGCCGGCGGTTGGGGGGGAGGATCCGGCTGCTAAGGTTGGGGTGGATGAGGGGGCGGCTGACCTTCCTAAAGCCAAGCCAAAACCAACATATACCTATCGAGGTGATTCAAGAGAACCGTGGGAAATTTTTGATGCCGGTTTCGAGCCTTTAGGATTCAGTACGGATTTGTTTTTGCATGCTAAAGATAATCGAAGTCCACCGAGCATTTATGTGAGTACAACCACTTCGCCGACGGAGGCTGTAAAGTTTGCAACAGGCTATGGTACCGGGGCTGGGTATGTGTACGTGCTGAAAAATGTACCTGGTATTGATGTCAATAAAAAGCTGGGGCTGCTATCGCCGCATAGAAGGGAAATGGAAATAGCGGTTCCGGGAGGAATTGATAAGAGGGATATTGTAGGTGCGACACCAGTTCATGCTGATGGATCATATGTCGGTCATTCCATACCAAATTTTGATAGGTGACTAAGTGACGATTAGAGAGGTGGCAGTTGAAGCGGAGGCGGGTGGTAGGATTGGTAATGCCGTCTTTGAGTATGAAAGAAAGACACTGTCTATGAGGGTGACGATGCCGGATGGAACAGTTAAGAATTACGCTGCGGCTGATATTTATTTATGTCTTGGAATGGCTAGGAAGGATTTTTCAAATGTGAGATTTCTATGTAAGGGGGCAAAAATTAATGTGCACCCTTCGCGAATGTCCTCGCAAATGGCTGGCGGAATAGTTGCCTATGAGCTTCGCTGGGGCAAGCCCACAGATGACGATGATGTCGTCAATATATTTGATTATGAGGATCAGGATTTAACCGCCGACATAAGCGAGCAAGAAAATTATTATGCGCGTTGGATGCGGTCTTTAGATGATTCAGATGGTAATGATGTACAGGTTTTGTAGTGCTCGATTTTTACACCGAGGCGCTGTCCAGGGGGCTGCTGCGCAGCCCAGCGGGAGCAAGCTCCCTCGCCACGCAGTTGGTTGAGCGGCCCCTCATACCAACTCCACAACAGGCACCTGCCCAGCCCAACTATCAATCAAATACAAACTCCCCCCCACAATTTCCTTGGCATGATGCTTGGCCTGTGAAGCCAGTTCCGCCAGTTGGCTCGCATCCAGTTCTCCGCATGCGTCCGAGCGAAGACGCACCACGCCGATGGACAGTGACAACAACGCAAATTCCTGTCGGACGCCTTGTCGGTTCAGGGCGGTGAAGCAGCCGGCTTCCAGGTGTTCAGGGCGGTAGAAGCGGCGGCAGTGGGTCTGGAAGTCGCTCAGCAACTGATCCAGGCGCTTGCGCCAGTCTTCCGGGCCGAGGACGAGCAGGAAGTCGTCACCGCCGATGTGGCCCACGAAGTCGCGGCTGGGGTCGATGCGTTCGTTCAGGCATTGGGCCAGGCACAGCAGGACTTCGTCGCCGCGACCGTAGCCGTAGATATCGTTGAAAGGCTTGAAGCTGTCGATGTCGACGTAGCAGATCACCGATTCCTGGCGTTGTTGCAGCAGCCGGGTGAGGCACTGCTGGATCGGGACGTTGCCCGGCAGCAGGGTCAGGGGGTTGGCGTAGCGGGCCTGTTGGATTTTCAGTTCGGTGATGAGCTTGAGCACGTCGATCACCCGGCCCAGGCCCAGGTAGCTGCCATTGAGGGTAATGATGAAGTCTTCTTCGATGCGTTGCCGGGCGCGGCTGGTAATCAGGCGGCTGACTTGCTGCAGCGACTGGTTCAATTCCACCGCCAGGAAGTCATCGCTCATCAGGCGGCTGATGGGTTTGCGCGCGAACAGGTCAGTGGCAAAGGGCTTGAGCAAGGCGTCCGACAGGGAATGGCGATGGACGATGCCGCAGGGTTGGCCCAGGTTGTCCAGCACGGCCAGGGAGTTGAGGTTGGCCTGGCGCCGGAACGCTTCCAGCACGGTGGCGGTTGGCGTGTCGTGGGCTACGGCCGGTTGCTCGTTGAGCAGTGCGCTGAGGTCGTTGACTTCCTCGTTCAGCGACACCGGGCCGCTGTCCTGGCGGGGCATCAGGGCCCTGGCGTCTTGCGACGGCTGCTCCTGGGGGCGGGCGAGCAGGTAACCCTGGACCAGGTCGACGCCCATTTCCATCAATACCGCCAGTTCTTCCGGCAGTTCGATGCCTTCCGCAATCACCTGGGCGCGGGAGGTGCGGGCGATTTTCAGGATCGAGCCGACGAATTCGCGCTTGAGCGCGTCCTGGTGAATGCCATCGATGAAATGGCGGTCGATTTTCACGTAATCGGGGCGCAATTCGGACCACAGCCGCAGGCTTGAATAGCCGGCGCCCAGATCATCCAGGGCGATGGAGAAGCCCATGGCCCGATAGTGATGCAGGGCGTTTTGCAGGAGCTGGAAATCATCGATCGGGGTTTGTTCGGTCAACTCGATCACCACCTGGCTGGGTGGTATGCCGAAATCCTGCAACAACTGCAACGTGCGTCCGGTCTGGTGCGCCGATTCCAGCAAGGATTCGGGCGAGACGTTGAGGAACAGCTTGCCCGGCAGTTTTTGCTCGTTGAAACGTTGGCAGGCGCTGCGGCGGCAGGCCAGTTCCAGTTCACTGAGGCGACCGGCCTGGCGTGCCACGCTGAGCAGGGCGATGGGCGAGTGCAGCGGGCTGTTGGACGGGCCGCGCGTGAGGGCTTCGTAGCCGACGATGCGTCGTTCGGAGAGGCAGATGATCGGCTGGAACAGGCTGTGTAAACCGCTCTGAGCCAGGATTGAACTCAATGCGCTCAGCTGTTCTGTCGTGGTCATGGCAATCTCTGGCGATAAAAAAAGGACCGGGTGCGGGGCACCCAGTCCTGTATTTCACGACAGACTGATGTCAGTTTGATGACACTCCGACGAGAGTCACCATTAAATGGCCATCATCTCAGTGCTTGGCGATCGCCGTGTTGAGTTTCAGGTAGTCCAACAGGATCCGCCCGGTCTCGCTCAGGTAGGCGTCGTCTTCCGGCTTGGTCTTTTCCGGTTCGGTGATCAGGTCCTCGTCCTCTTTCTTCAGTTCCTTGAGCGGCTCTTCGCCCTTGGCCTTGCGACGCAGGTTTTCCATGGCCAGTTGCTTGGCTTCGATGTCGGCATGCTGCGCGCGACGGTCGGCTTCATTGAGGGTGACGGTTTTTTCCGTCATCAGCTTCTGCGCCAGGGCAAGCTTGTCGCGGATGAACACGAACTCCGCGTCCTGGGCGGTGCGGGTGTCGTGCTCGGACTTGAGCTGGGTCAGGAACGGCTTGAACGGGTCCACGGCCGGCTTGATTGCCGGGCGAATGGTGTCCCACGGCATGGCTTCGGGCAGTGCGCTTTCGCCGATTTCCTTGGTGTCGATGATCGACGGGTAATCGATGTCAGGCAGTACGCCCTGGTGCTGGGTGCTCTGGCCGGAAACCCGGTAGAACTTGGCCAGGGTCAGTTTCAGCTCGCCATGGTTGAGCGGTTGGATGGTCTGCACGGTGCCTTTGCCGAAGGTCTGGCCGCCGATGATCAGTGCGCGGTGATAGTCCTGCATGGCGCCGGCGAAAATCTCCGAGGCCGAAGCGGACAGGCGATTGACCAGCAAGGCCATCGGGCCTTTGTAGAACGCGCCCGGGTTTTCGTCTTCCAGCACATCGACCCGGCCATCGGCATTACGCACCAGTACGGTCGGGCCCTTGTCGATGAACAGGCTGGTCAGTTCGGTGGCTTCCTGCAGGGAGCCGCCGCCGTTGTTGCGCAGGTCGATGACGACGCCGTCGACGTTTTCCTTTTGCAGTTCGGTCAGCAGCTTCTTGACGTCGCGCGTCGTGCTCTTGTAATCCGGATCGCCAGCGCGGAACGCCTTGAAGTCCAGGTAGAAGGCCGGGATCTCGATGATGCCGAGCTTGTAGTCCTTGCCATCCTGCTTGAGGTTGAGGACCGATTTCTTCGCGGCCTGTTCTTCCAGTTTCACCGCTTCGCGGGTGATGGACACGATCTTGCTGGTCTGGTCATTCGGCGCATTGCTGGACGGAATGACCTCCAGGCGCACCACCGAGCCCTTCGGACCGCGGATCAGCTTGACCACTTCGTCCAGGCGCCAGCCGACCACGTCGACCATTTCCTTGTTGCCCTGGGCGACGCCGATGATCTTGTCGGCCGGACCGACCTGCTTGGTCTTGTCCGCCGGGCCTGCCGGTACCAGGCGCACGATCTTCACCTGGTCGTTGTCGCTCTGCAGGACCGCGCCGATACCTTCCAGGGAGAGGCTCATGTTGATGTCGAAGTTTTCCGCGTTATCCGGCGACAGATAATTGGTGTGCGGGTCGTAGGACATGGCGAAGGTGTTGATGTACGCCTGGAAAATATCTTCGGCGCGGGTCTGGTCCAGGCGAGCCAACTGGTTCTTGTAGCGCTTGGTCAGGGTGTCCTGGATCTGCTTGGGTTCCTTGCCGGCGATCTTCATGCGCAGCACTTCGTCCTTGACGCGCTTGCGCCACAGGTCGTCGAGTTCGGCGGTGCTTTTGAGCCAAGGGGCGTCCTTGCGGTCGACCAGCAGGGTTTCCTTGGTATTGAAGTCGATTTTGTCGACGCCCTTGTTCAGCTCGGCGATGGCGTAGTCCAGGCGCGCTTTCACGCGGTCCAGGTAGCGCTTGTAGATGACGAACCCGGCGTTCAGGTCGCCGCTCTTGAGGAAGTCGTCGAACTGGGTTTTCCACTTGTCGAATTCGGCGATGTCGCTGGCCAGGAAATAACTGCGCGATGGATCGAGCAGCTTCAGGTAGCTGTCGTAGATGATGACCGAACGAGCATCGTCGAGCGGTGGCTTGCTGTAGTGGTGACGCTTGAGCAACTCGACGACGTTAAGGCTGGCGATCACCTCGTCACGATCGGGCTGAAGCTTGTCCCAGCTGTTGGCTGCGAACGTTTCGCTCGACAGGGGCAACAGGCCAAGGCCAATGACAAGCGCGAGGGCGGTGCTGGGGAACAAGTGCTTCATGCTGATTCGACGCAGGGACAATTGATAACGCATATTAGGCCGTCTTTGAAGTCGCCGGTTCCATGTGACCCGGGCGCATAATGCAAGAAAGCCCGGCGTTACAGCAGCGGGCCCAGTCGAGACTCACTATGGAGGCACCGTGAAAGCATTGCAAGGCGTTGAAGGCCAAGTGGTATGGGCAGATGAGCCAAGTCCGGGGTGTGATGTCGGACAAGTTCGCATTCGTGTGGCGGCCGCTGGGTTGAATCGAGCCGATTTGTTACAGAAAGCCGGGCTCTATCCACCGCCACCCGGTGCCAGCCAGGCGCTGGGACTGGAGTGTTCCGGGGTGATCAGTGAGGTCGGGCCGGGCTCTTCCTGGCAGGTGGGCGACCGTGTCTGTGCCTTGCTGGCGGGCGGCGGGATGGCCGAAGAGGTGGTGGTGGACGGTCGGCATGTCTTGCCGGTGCCCGAAGGCCTGTCCTTGGCTGAAGCGGCCGCGCTGCCTGAGGTCTACAGCACTGCGTGGCTGAATCTGTTTCAGCTGGCCGGGCTCAAGCCAGGTGAAAAAGTGCTGCTGCATGCCGGCGCCAGCGGTGTCGGCTCGGCGGCGATCCAGCTGTGCAAGGCGTTCGGCAACCCCTGCTGGGTCAGCGTCGGTTCGGCTGAGCGGCTGGCCTATTGCGAAGCCCTGGGCGCCCAGGGCGGGGTGGTGCGCACCGACGACATCGAGCGCCTGAAGGACTTCGGGCCTTTCGATGTGATCCTCGATCCGGTCGGCGCGAGCTACGCCCGGCTCAACGTGAAACTTTTGTCAGTTGACGGGCGCTGGGTGCTGATCGGTCTGATGGGCGGGAGGGAAACCCAGCTGGACCTGGCGCAGGTGTTGGCCAAGCGTGTGCAACTGCTGGGATCGACCCTGCGCAGCCGTGACGAGCAGTTCAAGGCCGACCTGTTCAGTGAGCTGAGCCAGCAGGTCTGGCCGCTGTTTGCCGAAGGTCGCCTGAGCCCGCAACTGGCCCGGACGTTCCCGATCGAGGAGGCCGAAGCGGCGTTTGCGGAACTGGCGACCAACAAGGTGTCCGGGAAGTTGGTGCTGGTGATCGATAAAAGCCTGAACTGATTTCGACCGCAGTGTGCGACCTGTGCCGGCTCTGGCAGCTGGCAGCAGACCTTTGGTCGGCAGCCCCTATTCGATGCACGCGCCCTGCTAGCGTTAATTAATACAGGGATGGAGTCACTGCAGCTTTCATCTCACCTGCCAGGTGAGGAGGTTGATCATGGCCATCACCGAATGGCGCATGCAGGGCGTCGAATTCATTGCCTGCAACTGCAATTGGGGTTGCCCCTGTCAGTTCAATGCACCACCGACCCATGGTCACTGCCAGGCGGTGGCGTCGATGCGAGTGGAGCATGGGTATTTCAATCAGGTGACGCTGGACGGCTTGTGCTGGGCTGCCACCTTTGCTTGGCCGGGCGCCATCCATGAGGGCAACGGCAGTTGCCAGGTGTTCATCGATGAGCGCGCTGACGAGTCGCAACGCCAGGCTCTGCTGACCATCCTCTCTGGCCTGGAAAGCGACCCCGGAGTCAACGTGTTCCAGGTGTTCAGCACCACCATGAGTGAAGCGTTCGAACCGCTGTTCGTGCCCATTACCCTGTCCATCGACGTCGATCAGCGGCTGGCGCACCTGGACATTCCAGGCGTGTTGCAGGCCAGTGGCGAGCCGATCCGCAGCCCGGTCGATGGCTCACCCCATCGAGTCCGCCTGTCGCTACCCAACGGCTTCGAGTTCCTTGAGGCCGAAGTGGCCAGCGGCAGCTACCAGACGCATTCAGCCCTCAAGCTGCAATCCCAGGGCAGCCATAGCCACCTTGCCCACGTGCACTTCACCGGCCATGGCATAGAGCCGTAAAGATGGTAGAACCCCAGGCGGCGGTGCAGGGCAAGCGACTGACAGCAGAGCAGTTGCTGCTCCTGTGCTGCCTGTTCGCGTTGACCGCCCTGGCCTGGCTGATGCTGCTGCACATGGCGCGCGACATGAGTGCTCCGGGTGGCATGGCTGATGCGGCCATGGGCGGCATGGTCATGCCATGGAACCTGACCGATGCGCTGCTGATGTTCGCCATGTGGGTGGTGATGATGATCGGCATGATGCTGCCCAGCACCGTGCCGATGCTGCTGATCTACCAGCAGATGCTGCGCAAGCGCATGCCGGCACCGCAGCGACACCTGGCCCTGCTGTTGTTCTGTAGCGCCTATGGGCTGGTCTGGGCCGGCTTCGCCCTGGGCGCTACGGTGCTGCAATGGGCGCTCGAGCAACTCGCTCTGCTTCCGGGGATGCGCAGCGGCAGTACCGCGCTGGGCGCTGGCCTGCTGCTGGTCGCAGGGGTGTACCAGTGGCTGCCCAGCAAGGCGGCCTGCCTCAAGCATTGTCGCGGGCCGTTGCATTTTCTCCTCGGCTACTGGCGACCCGACGTGCTCGGTGGCTGGCGCATGGGCCTGGCCCATGGCGCTTACTGCGTGGGCTGCTGCTGGGCTTTGATGGGCCTGCTGTTCGTGGTCGGTGTAATGAACCTGCTCTGGGTCGCCGTGATCGGTGCTTTCATCCTGCTGGAAAAAAGCCTGCCCCAGGGACTCTGGCTCAGTCGCCTCAGCGGTTTGCTGTTGTTGGGCTGGAGCTTGTGGCTGCTACTGGGCTGAACCTGCGGGCTTATTTCCAGGTATGGATCGGCCACCCGGACAGTTCGGCATGGGCTTTCAAGACGGGATCCGGATTCACGACGTGAGGGAAATCCACCCGCTGCAACAACGGCAGGTCATTGCGCGAATCGGAATAGAAACTCGCGCCTTCCAGGTTCTCTTCCTCGGCGTCCAGCCAGTCCAGCAACCGCGCGATCTTGCCTTCGCGGTAGGTCAGGGTGCCCACGGTCTTGCCGCTGTACACGCCGTGGGCCACTTCGAGGTCGATCGCCAGGATTTCATCGACGCCCAGGCGTGCGGCGATCGGCTTGACCAGGTGCGTGCCCGAGGCCGAGATCACCAGGATCCGGTCGCCGGCCTTGCGGTGTTCGGCGAGGGTCCGCGTGGCGTCGCCGAAGATGATCGGTTCGATGAAGTCCTCGACCCACGGCGTCACCAGGTGCTCGATTTCTTCCGGGGTGCGGCCGATCATCGGTTCGAGGCTGAAGTCCATGTACTCTTCCATGCGCAGCTTGCCGTGGCTGTAGGCGTCCATCAGCGCGTTGTTGCGTTGCATGAACGACGCGGGATCGACCCAGCCCAGGCGCCCCATCTGTTCGCTCCAGAGGGTGGCGCAGTCGCCATGGATCAGGGTTTCGTCCAGATCAAAAATTGCCAGGGCCATCAGCGCGCTTCTCTCTTCAGAATCAGTTTGAAAATCAACCAAGCCATTAGGCTATCTCACCCCTCAGGCTATTTCACACAGCGCCGACGGATCGATGGAAAGTGACAGCTGTGCGCCGTCAGGGTGCAGGTCGGCCGCCGAGCGGTTGAGCACATCCACCACCAATTCCACGCCGCGAGCCTCGACCCGGTAGCGGATCACGTTGCCCAACAGGCTGTGGCTGCGGATCAGCGCGTCGGGTTCACCGCTGCGGCTCAGCTCGATGGCTTCCGGGCGGATGGCGATGCGGCTGTGCACCGGGCGTTGCAGCAGTTGGCTGGCGCTGTTGGCGTCCAGCAGGTTGTAGTTGCCGATGAAACCGGCGGCAAAGACATCCACTGGCGCGGTGTAAAGCGTCTCGGCGTCGCCGCTCTGTACGATCTTTCCCTGGTTCATCAGGAAAATCCGATCGGACATGGTCAGCGCTTCTTCCTGGTCGTGTGTGACGAAGATCGTGGTCAGGCCCAGTTCGCGCTGGATCTGACGGATCTGTTCGCGCAGGTGCTTGCGAATGCGCGCGTCCAAGGCCGACAGCGGCTCGTCCAGCAGCAACAGGCGCGGCCGGGTCACCAGCGAGCGGGCCAGGGCGACGCGTTGGCATTGGCCGCCGGAGAGCTGGTGGGGGTAGCGGGCGGCAAAGTCGTGCAGCTCCACCAGCCGGAGGATTTCCGTGACCCGCTGGCGGCTGTCGTCGGCCTGGATCTTTTGCATGCGCAGGCCGAACGCCACGTTCTGTTCCACGGTCATGTTCGGGAACAAGGCGTAGCTCTGGAACACCATGCCGATCCCGCGCTTTTGCGGGCTCAGGGGGACGATGTCCTGGCCGTCCAGCAGAATCTTGCCGGCATCCACGGGCGTCAGGCCGGCGATGCAGCGCAACAGCGTGGATTTGCCGCAACCGGAAGGGCCGAGCAGGGTGACGAACTCGCCCTTGCCGATCTCGCATTGGATGTCGCTGAACACCGGCGTGCCGGCGTAGCTTTTTTGCAGGTGTTGGACGCTGACGTAGCTCATTGGCTTTTGTCCTTGTTCAAGATGTTGGCCGCCCAGGTCAGGACCAGTACGAAGAAAAAGTAGGAAATCACCAGCGCGCTGGTGAAGTGTCCGCTGCTGTTGCGCATGTTGTTCAGGTACACCTGCAAGGTTTCATAGCGGGTGCCGACGAGGATGTTGGCAAACACGAACTCGCCGAACAGGAACGAGAACGACAGCAGCAGCGCCACCATTAGGCCCTTGCGCAGGTTTGGCAGCACCACCAGGAGCGCGGCCTGGAAGGTGCTGGCGCCGAGCAGTTGGGCGGCGTCCATCAGGTCGCGCAGGTTGATGGCTTGCAGGTTGTTGGTGATCGCCCGGTACATGAACGGCAGCGCGACGGTGAAGTAGCAGCCGATCAGGATCCACGGCGTGCCGACCATCGCCAGCGGCCCGGAGCCATACAGTTGCAGCAGCCCCACCGACGACACCACCGGCGGCACCGCGAAGGGCAGCAGGATGAGGATGTTCATCAGCGCATCGAGCTTGGGGAAGTGGTAATGCACCACGAACAGCAGCGGCAGGATCAGCACCACTGAGAGCACCAATGCGCCGACGCAGACCAGCAGCGATTGGCCGAAGGCGCTGAGAAAACGCGGATCGCTCCACAACTGCACATACCATTTGAAGGTGAAGCCTGCGGGCAGCACGGTGGCTGACCAACTGCTGGCGATGGAGTAGATCAGCGTGCCGGCCAGGGGCAGCAACAGGATGGCGAACAGCAGGTACACCACCACCCGATGATAGAAGCCGACAGGGCTCGATTCAGCGCGAGACATGGTAGCTCCTCTTGAGCAGCAACTGATGGACGACGGTCACCAGGGTCATCAACGCCACCAGTACCACGGCCAGGGCGCTGGCCATGTTCGGGTCCAGGGAGATGTCGCCGGAGACCATGGCGGCGATGCGAATCGGCAGCACGTTGAAATTGCCGGTGGTCAGCGCGTACACCGTGGCGTAGGCGCCGAGGGCGTTGGCCAGCAGGATCACGAAGGTGCCCAGCAGCGCCGGGGTCAGCACCGGCAGGCCGATGTGCCGCCAGAACTGCCAGCCGCTGGCGCCCAGCAGTGCGGCGGACTCGCGCCAGTCCTCGCGCAGGGCATCGAAGGCCGGGTAGAGCAGCAACACACCCAGGGGAATCTGGAAGTAGGTGTAGAGAATGATCAGTCCGGTTTTCGAGTACAGGTTGAAGTCCTCGATAATCCCGGCCTGCTTGAGCATGAGGGTGATGCTGCCGTTGAACCCCAGCAGGATGATGAAAGCGAAGGCTAGGGGCACGCCAGCGAAGTTGCTGGTCATGTTGGCGAACGCGTTGACGAAGTTGCGCAGCCGCGAATCCACACGGCGCAGCGAATAGCTGCCGAGCACGGCGATGACGATGCCGAACACGCTGGACCAGAAACTGATCTCCAGGCTGTGCTGGATGGCCTGGACATAGAACTTGGAACTGAAGATCTTGCTGAAGTTGGCCAGGCCCCAGCCGAACTCTTCCGATTCCAGGCTGTTGACCAGCACCCAGAGCAGCGGGGCGATCTGGAAGACGATGAAGAAAATCGCGAAGGGCACCAGGCACAAGGCTGCCAGCCATTTGCCGCGTGTCATGGCGTTCACTTGAGCAACTCCGGGCAATAGGGTTTGTCGTGGTCGACGCCGAGCAACTGGCAGACGGTGCCGCACAATTGCGTCTGCCGGGGCGCGGCTGCGGGATCGAGACTGAAGCCGCTGCCCAGGACGAACAGCGGCACTTCCCGTTCCTCGGGCAGCAGGCCGTTGTGGGAACGGTCGTTGTTCATGCCGTGGTCGGACGTCACCAGCACCTGGTAACCGGCGTCGAGCCAGTCTTGCAGGTAGACCGCCAGGATGATGTCGGCCGAGCGGGCACTGTTGCGGTATTGCGCGGTGTCGAGGCCGTGCTTGTGGCCGGCATCGTCGATGTTCATCGGGTGCACCAGCAGGAAATTCGGCCTGTGGCGCAGGCGCAGGTGCTCGGCATCGGCGAACAGATGGGAATCGGGGTAGTGGTCATTCCAGTAGAAATGCCCATGTTGAATCGGCAGCGCGGGGTTGTCGGTGTGTCGGTCCCGCCCGGCCTCGAACGGCGATGCGTTGTAGAGCTCGCTGACCCAATGGTACGCCGCCGCTGCCGTGGTCAACCCGGCTTCGGTGGCACAGTGGAAGATGCTGCGCTGGTTCGACAGGCGCGAAACGTTGTTGTGCACGATGCCGCTGTCGATGGGGGCGACGCCCGTGAGAATGCATTCATAGAGCGGGCGGGACAGGGCAGGCAGTTCACATTCCAGTTTGTAGAGCGCCGCGCGTCCTGCGCCGACATACGCCTGCAAATGCCCCATGGCATGCCGGGCGACTTCGTAGCTGAGGCCGTCGAGTATGACCAGGATGACGTTGTGCTTCATGGGGAGCGGGACTCCGGGTAAATACCAGAAAACTCGGATTCATCAGGTACCGAGATGGAAGCAAGCTTCTGTGGGAGCAAAGCTTGCTCGCGATGCCGGCGACTCGGTGTGACTTCGGACCGCGTCATCGTTCATCGCGAGCAAGCTTTGCACCCACAGTGCTCACTCCCGCAATGGGATCTCCGTTGGATATCCGAGCGGGCTAACTAACGCCTCACTTCATCTCGATGATCACGTTTTCCTGCCAGTCCTGTGGCAGCTTCTTGGAGGTCTTCTCCCACGCATCGGCATCCTTGATCGGTGTCACCTTCTTGTACTGCTCGTTCGGCAGCAGCTTGGCCTTGACGTCTTCCGGCAGGGTCAGGTGCTCGGCGCGGATCGGACGTGCGTTGCCCTTGGCCAGGTTGATCTGGCCGGCGTCGCTGAAGATGTACTCGCGGGTCAGCTTGGCGGCGTTCGGGTGCTTGGCGTATTTGTTGATGATCGTGGTGTAGCCGGAGATCACCGAGCCGTCGGACGGAATCAGCACGACGTAGTCATCCGGGTTGGCCATCTTGGCTTTGTAGCTCAGGCCGTTGAAGTCCCAGACCACACCCACTTCGACTTCGCCTTTTTCCATGGTGGCGATGGTCGGGTTGGCCATGGACAGGCGCCCTTGCTTGGCGATCTCGGCAAACATCACCAGGGCCGGTTGCAGGTTCTTCTCGTCGCCGCCATTGGCCAGGGCCGCAGCCAGTGCGCCGTTGGCCGCCTGGGCCGCGGTGCTCACATCTCCGATGGAGACCTTGTACTTGCCGTTCTTCAGGTCAGCCCATTTGGTGGGCACATCGGAGCCGTGCAGCAGCTTCTTGTTGACGATGAAGGCGATGGTGCCGGTGTAGGCCAGGGCCCAGTTGCCGTCCTTGTCCTTGGCCCAGGCCGGAACCTGTTCCCAAGTGCTTGGCTTGTACGGTTGAACCACGCCCTGCTTGACCGCGATCGGGCCGAAGGCCGCGCCGACGTCGCCGATGTCGGCACTGGCGTTGTCTTTCTCGGCGGCGAACTTGGCGATTTCCTGGGCCGAACTCATGTCGGTGTCGATGTGTTTGAGGCCGTAGTTTTTCGCCAGGTCCTCCCAGGTGCCTTTCCAGTTCGCCCAGTCATCGGGCATGCCGACGCTGTTGACGGCGCCTTCCGCTTTCGCAGCGGTTTCCAGCGCTTTCAGATCGGTATCAGCGGCCATGGCGGCGGTGCACATGGCAATGGTCGAGCCTAACAGTGATGCCAGGAAAAGCTGTTTCATTCCGAAGCTCCTATGGGCGTTTTCAACGCTGCGATTGCGGTTGTGTTGGTCTAGGTCAGCAATACCTGAGCCAATGTAGGCAAGCCCTGTGACATTTTGATGTCGGCGTCGCAGGCTCTGTAAAAGACCCGGCTCGGGCAGGTTGGCTGCGAATTAAGCGTAGACCATGGTTAAACAGCTGATCTGCAAGGACTTGGCCGCTGATTTGCAGGCTGGCTACGCTACCGTTCGGCGGCTCTGTCATCTGCCAGTCATGTGCAGTGCCTAGGCTTGCCGGAACCAGAAACGGATCGATGGGTGATCGATCCCGCCCCGAAACAGTGCTGGTCTAGTCCAGATAGGTAACGTTGATGCGCATCGAGACGACCAAGGCGGTGACAACCATCGGGCAGGTCTTGCAGGAGCAGCTCGACCACGGCTTGCTGGCACCCGGCAGCCAGTTGCCGGCCGAGCGCAAGCTCAGTGAATTGTTCGGCACCACGCGGATTACCGTGCGCGAGGCGTTGTTGCAGCTTGAGGCCCAGGGCCAGATCTATCGCGAGGAGCGCCGGGGCTGGTTCGTTTCGCCGCCACGGCTGGCCTATAACCTGATGCAGCGCAGCCACTTCCACGCCATGGTGGAAGCGCAAGGGCGGGTGCCTTCTACCCAGGTGATCTCGGCCCGCTTGCAACCGGCCTCGGCGGCGGTGTGTGCCTGGTTGCAGTTGCCAGCGCTGTCGAGCGTGATCCAGATCTGCCGCGTGCGGCGCATCGATGAGCGGCTGGTGTTGTACGTCGAGCACTACCTGAACCCGCAATACTTTCCGGACATCCTCGAGTTCGACCTCGATCAATCCATCACCGAGCTGTACGCCCGGCACTATGACTTGCACTACGGTCGGGTGAAATTCGAGATCGTGCCCACTTCGCTACCGCCACAAGCGGCCGCCGCGTTGAAGGTCTCGGCGGGCAGCCCCGGGCTGCGGATCGCCCGGGTCAACTATGACCAGCACCAGCGGCTGATCGACTGTGACCTGGAGTTCTGGCGGCACGATGCGATCCACGTCGGCGTCGATGTACCGGAACAACCCGAGTCAAAGTGACTCGTTGAGCTTGGTCAGGATCTTGAACACCACGGTGGCGAGGATCAGCAGCATGCCGATCCACATGGTGAAGACGCCGACGTTCTTGTCACGGAAGTTGAAACCGATGGCCAGCAGGATCATGCCGGCGATGATGGGCACCAGCATGGCGTTGAGCGAAGACATCGAGATCATGGCGACGACCTTGTCGGGGAGGATAAGGGCAGTCTAGTTGGGGTTTTGTCGGGGTGTGCTGATGTGCGTCACCTCGTTCTCTATTGCGAGGCGAACCATTATTGCGAGTATTGCGAGGCGAACATCGTTGTGGCGAGGGAGCTTTGTGGGAGCAAGGCTTGCCCGCGATGAAGGCCCTGCGGTCTTTCAGAAAACGAGTCGCCTGCTTCGCGAGCAAGCTTTGCTCCCACAGAGAAATTCCTCGCCATCAGGTTCTGCTGCGATCAGGGCAATTCCCGACTCGCATAAAACGCGCTCAACACCTTCACCAAATGCGCCAGGTCATGGCTGCCGCACAGTTCGCGGATCGAGTGCATGGCGAAGGTCGGCAGGCCGATGTCCACGGTGCGCACGCCCAGCTGGCTGGCGGTGATCGGGCCGATGGTCGAGCCGCATCCCATGTCGCTGCGCACCACGAAGCTCTGCACCGGTACTTCCTCGGCCATGCACAGGTGACGGAAGAATCCTGCGGTTTCGCTGTTGGTGGCGTAGCGCTGGTTGCTGTTGACCTTGATCACTGGCCCGGCGTTGAGTTTGGGGCCGTGGTTGGCGTCGTGCTTGTCGGCGTAGTTGGGGTGTACGCCGTGGGCGTTGTCGGCAGACACCAACAGGGATTTCTGAATGGTGCGCACGAACTCTTCACCGTCAGGCAGCAGGCGTCGCAGGGTCTGCTCCAGCATCGGGCCGTCGGCCCCGCAGGCCGAGCATGAACCGACTTCCTCGTGATCGTTGCACACCAGCACGCAGGTTTCTTCGCTGTCGGCGTTCAGCAAGGCTTGCAGGCCGGCGTAGCACGACAGCAGGTTGTCCAGGCGCGCACCCGCGATGAAGTCACCGTGCAGGCCGATGATGGCGGCGCTCTGGGTGTCGTAGAAGCTCAGCTCGTAATCGAGCACCACGTCGGCATTGAGGCCGTGTTCGCGGGCCAGTTGGTCGGTGAGTACGGCGCGGAAGTCGACGCGTTCGTCGCCGGCGAACTGGGCGAGGATGGGCGGCAGCTCGTTTTGCTGGTTGATCGCCCAGCCTTGGTTGGCTTCGCGATTGAGGTGGATGGCCAGGTTCGGAATGGTGGCGATCGGTGCCTTGAAGTCGATCAGTTGGCTTTCGACCTTGCCGTCACGCCGGAAGGTGACGCGTCCGGCCAGGGACAGGTCGCGGTCGAACCACGGCGCCAGCAACGCACCGCCGTAGACTTCAACGCCCAGTTGCCAGAAGCCATGGCGCTGCAGTTCCGGCTGGGGTTTGACCCGCAGGCAGGGGCTGTCGGTGTGGGCGCCGACCAGGCGGATGCCGTCGTGCAACGGCGAATGGCGGCCGAGCTTGAAGGCGATGATCGAGGAGTCGTTGCGCGTGACGTAATAGCGACCATTGGCCTCGGTGGCCCAGGTCTCGCGCTCGTCGAGACGCTGGTAACCGGCTGCCTCCAGGCGCTTGGCAAGGTTGGCGGTGGCATGGAATGGGGTAGGGGAGGCCTTGAGAAAGTCGATCAGGCCCTGGTTCAACTCTGCGCGCATAAGTAACTCCAGACAGCAATGGGCGGGAGTTTACCCCATTGGTGCTGGATGGGGAGGGTAGGCGGCAGGTGATATCGGAGTTGAATGTGCTGCCGTCATCGCGGGCAAGCCTTACTCCCACATGGGTTCTGGGGGGCGTAGATCCAGCATTCACCACAAAACCTGTGGGAGCAAAGCTTGCTCGCGATGGTCGCAACGCGATCTTTCAGAACGGCGCCGGGCACTCGAAGCGCAGGCGTTCGCCGCTTTGCGGGTGGGTGAAGCTGAGCATGCTGGCGTGCAGGCATAGCCGAGGCCAGGCGGCCAGGGCCTGCGGATGGGCGTAGAGGCCGTCGCCCAGCAACGGGTGACCGATGGACAGCATGTGCACGCGCAATTGATGTGAGCGCCCGGTGATCGGGGTCAGTTCGACCCGGCACCAGTCACCGCAACGTTCCAATATGCGCCAGAAGGTCAGGGCGTGCTTGCCGTGTTCATGGTCCACCACATGCCGAGGCTTGGTCGGCGGGTCGTAGCGCAAGGGCAGGTCGATGCTGCCGCTGTCCAGTTCCGGTTGGCCCCAGCACAACGCCGTGTAGGCTTTTTCGGTCTCGCGGTCATGAAACTGCCGGGACAGCTCGCGGTGGGTGTCCGGATCCCGGGCCAGCAGGATGATGCCGGAGGTTTCCCAGTCCAATCGGTGCACGATGCGCGCTTCCGGGTAGCCGTTTTCCTGCAGGCGGGTGATCAGGCAGTCTTTGTTGTCGTCGGCCCGGCCGGGCACGGAGAGCAGCAGGGTCGGCTTGTCGACCACCAGGACGGCGGCGTCCTGATGAATGATGCGAATGTTGGAGAGGGGCATTGAAGCAGTCTCGTTACAAACGCCAACGGCGGCTCGGCCCCCCACAAAAGCTTTGGGGACCCGAGCCGCCGTGGCTCCAGCAGGATCGATCAGCGATCCGGCAGGGTGATGTTGAGTTCCAGAATCGAGCAGCTGCCCTGGCTTTCCAGCGCGACGTGCACGTCATCGTTACCGATGTTGACGTACTTGCGGATCACCTCGACCAGTTCCTTCTGCAAGGAAGGCAGGTAGTCCGGGGTGCTGCGCTGGCCGCGTTCGTGCGCCACGATGATCTGTAGACGCTCTTTCGCGACCGAGGCGGTACTGGGCTTTTTGTTGGCACGAAAGAAGTCAAAAAGGTTCATTACCTACCTCCAAACAGGCGCTCGAAGAATCCCTTCTTCTCGACGTTGAGGAACCGGTGTTCCAGGTCTTTGCCCAACAGGCGGTCTACGGTATCGCTGTAGGCCTGGCCGGCGTCGCTCTGGTCGTCGAGAATCACCGGCACGCCCTGGTTGGACGCCTTGAGCACGGCCTGGGACTCGGGGATCACACCGAGCAGGCGCACGGCAAGGATTTCCTTGACGTCTTCGACGCCCAGCATCTCGCCTTTTTCAACGCGCTCCGGGTGGTAGCGGGTGATCAGCAGGTGTTCCTTGATCGGCTCCTCGCCCTTCTCGGCGCGACGGGATTTGCTTGCCAGCAGGCCCAGCATGCGGTCGGAGTCACGTACCGAGGACACTTCCGGGTTGGTCACGACAATCGCTTCGTCGGCGAAGTACATGGCCAGGTGGGCACCTTTCTCGATACCGGCCGGGGAGTCGCAGACCACGAACTCGAATTGTTCCTTGAGCTCCATCAGGACTTTTTCCACGCCTTCCTGGGTCAGCGCGTCTTTGTCGCGGGTCTGGCTGGCGGCCAGCACGTAGAGATTCTCAAGGCGCTTGTCCTTGATCAGGGCCTGCTGCAGGTTGGCTTCACCGTTGACCACGTTGACGAAGTCATAGACCACGCGACGCTCGCAACCCATGATCAGGTCCAGGTTACGCAGGCCAACGTCGAAGTCGACGATGACTGTCTTGTGGCCGCGCAGAGCGAGGCCGGTACCGATAGCGGCGCTGGTGGTGGTCTTACCCACACCACCCTTGCCGGATGTAACCACGAGAATCTTGGCCAAGGTGTTTCACCCCTAAGGAAGAAGGACTTTGTCAGCCCCTGAAAAACATCTCTGGAAAACTGCTGCAATTGGACAGGCCTGGCTGGAAACGGAGAGGGGCGGGGTCTACCTGCGGTAAACACTGCCCGATCCTTGTTCCTACGTCGTTTAAGCCGTTTTCGCTACGTTTTAGAGATGCTTGGAAAATGCGGCAGTATCCGTTAAAGCCGAATGATGTTCAACACGTCGCCCGACAGACTGATCTGGACACCTGCCCCCCACAGCGGGTCGCGGCGCAAATCCTCGGAGACCTTGTACTGCCCGGCGATGGAGACCAGTTCAGCGCTCAATTGCTGGCAGAAGA
This sequence comes from Pseudomonas sp. FG6, assembly GCF_057809015.1. Taxonomy (NCBI): domain Bacteria; kingdom Pseudomonadati; phylum Pseudomonadota; class Gammaproteobacteria; order Pseudomonadales; family Pseudomonadaceae; genus Pseudomonas; species Pseudomonas sp. FG6. The sequence goes on along the minus strand of NZ_JBMDJD010000045.1, from coordinate 3,054 downwards.
TCCTGGCTTTCGTATCGCCCTTGACGCCGGCCAGCGCACGGCCGCGCATCGGGCCGTATACATGGATGTTGCCATCGGCCAGAAGTTCCGCCCCCGGACTGACCGAGGACACGACGACCAGATCGCCACCCTGGGCATAAATCTGTTGCCCGCCGCGCACCGGCGTGGTGATCACCCGGGTGGGCTTGATGGTGGGTTCCGGTGGTCTTTCCGGCTTCTTTGGCGCTTCGACCGGGCTGAGCTCCAGCACTCGCTCGCGGGCACCGGACGGCGGCAACACCGGGATGTCCACGGCGATCGCGGCGGCGATGTCTTCGATGCGGCTGGCGCGGATGGCCAGGGTGCGCAGGCCGTGCTGGCGGCAAACGCGCATCAGGCCAGGCAGGTCCACCGAGCCTTCGTCGGCCGGCAGCTTGTCCAGCGCCAACACCAGCGGGGCGTTGCTGAAAAAGTTCGGGGCCTGGGCGACTTTTGCCGCCAATTGCCGGTCAAGGCCTTCCAGGTCGTTGCGGGCCAGCTCCAGCACCGTAATGGCGAGCATGCTGCCCTTCAACTGGAACACGGGGTCTTGGTCTAGCGGTTCGGTTTGGCTCATGGTCGGCGTACAACGGCTTGTCACTAAAAGTGCCGAGACTTATAACGAGATCGTCCGCGAGCCGCAACCCGGGTCGAACAATGTAGAATGCGCGACCCATGTCTTTATGGAAGCTGTAATGGATCGCCCGCGTTTTCGAGCTGCATTTTTTCATCTGCGTTTCTGGCTGCTGTGGTGCGGCCTGGGGCTGTTGTGGCTGATTGTCCAATTGCCCTATCCGCTGTTGCTGCGGGTCGGTCGCGCGCTGGGCGCACTGATGTACCGCGTGGCAGGCGACCGACGGCGCATCGCCCGGCGCAACCTGGAACTGTGTTTCCCGGAAAAATCGGCCGCCGAGCGCAAGCGCCTGCTCAAGGAAAACTTTGCGTCCACCGGTATCGCCTTCTTCGAGATGGCCATGAGCTGGTGGTGGTCGCGTCGGCGCCTGGCGAACCTGGCCCACGTCGAGGGCCTGGAACACCTCAAGCAGGCCCAGCGCGAAGGCAAGGGTGTGATCCTGATGGCGCTGCATTTCACCACGCTGGAAATCGGCGCGGCCCTGCTCGGCCAGCAGCACACCATCGACGGCATGTACCGCGAGCACAAGAACCCGTTGTTCGACTACATCCAGCGCCGGGGCCGCGAGCGGCACAACCTTGATTCCCTGGCGGTGGAGCGTGACGATGTGCGCGGCATGCTCAAGCTGCTGCGGGCCGGCCGGGCGATCTGGTATGCGCCGGACCAGGATTACGGCGCCAAGCAAAGCGTGTTCGTGCCGTTGTTCGGTATCCAGGCGGCCACCGTCACGGCGACCAGCAAGTTCGCCCGCCTGGGCAAGGCGCTGGTCGTGCCGTTCATCCAGGAGCGGCTGGCCGATGGCAGCGGTTATCGGCTGGTGATCCAGGCGCCGCTGGAGGATTTCCCGGGGGAGACCGAGGAAGCCGATTGCATCCGCATCAACCAGTGGGTCGAGCGTTCGGTGAGCGATTGCCCCGAGCAGTACCTCTGGGCGCACCGCCGCTTCAAGAGCCGTCCGCCGGGCGAGCCGAAGCTTTACGACAAGCGCGGTTGAAGCTGTAATCCCTTTCATTGAGCACGGAGTGTTGCGATGACCCCAGTTGCACCGGTGACAGGTTTGATTCTTTCCGGCGGCGGGGCTCGGGCGGCGTATCAGGTGGGGGTGTTGGCGGCGATTGCCGAGCTGTTGCCCGAGGGCGCGCAGAACCCGTTCCCGGTGATCGTCGGCACCTCGGCCGGCGCGATCAACGCGGTCAGCCTGGCGAGCGGGGCAAGTGACTTCAAGACCTCTGTCGAACGCCTGACCGCGTTCTGGCAAGCGATTCGCAGCCGCCAGGTGATGCGCAGCGACTGGTCGGGCGTGGTGCGGCAGGCGACGCGTTTCATCAGCCACAGCTTGCTGGGCCTGGGCGCCAAGTTGCCGGTGGCGCTGGTCGACAGTTCCCCGTTGCGTGAATTGCTCCAGGCGCAGTTCCAAGCCTCCGGCATTGAACAGGCCATCGCCGAACAGCAATTGCGGGCGGTGGCGGTGACGGCGTTCGGCTATGAATCCGGCCACGCAATGACCTTCTACCAGGGCACCGGGACCATCGCCGCCTGGCTGCGGCACCGCCGGGTCGGGGTGCCGACGTTATTGTCGGTCGAGCACTTGCTGGCCAGCTCGGCGATTCCCTTGCTGTTTGCGCCGGTCAAGATCGGCCAGGAGTACTTCGGCGACGGCGCGGTGCGCCAGTCGGCCCCCATCAGCCCGGCCTTGCACCTGGGGGCCAACCGGGTGCTGGTCATCGGCGTCAGCGGCAACCCGCGAGGCCTGGTGCAGAACCCTCTGGAGCGCAGCTACACCGGCAAGCAACCGACCCTGGCGCAGATCGGCGGCCACCTGCTCAACAGTACGTTCATCGACAGCCTGGAAAGCGATATCGAGCTGCTTGAGCGCCTGAACGGGTTCAGTCACTTGCTGCCCGACGACGTACCGGCCCATGCCTTGGGGGCGACTCCGGTGGACGTGCTGGTGATTTCACCCAGCCAGCCGATCGACGAAATCGCCGCCCGTCATCGCCAGGAATTGCCCCGGGCGTTGCGGTTGTTCCTGCGTGGGCCGGGTGCGACCAAGACCAGCGGTGCGGGGGTGTTGAGCTATCTGTTGTTCGAGGCGGGGTATTGCAGCGAGCTGATCGAGCTGGGGCGCCAGGATGCGTTGGCGCAGCGGGAGGCGTTGGGGCGGTTTTTGGGGTGGGCGTAGGTGGGTAGGCAGGTTCATCGCTATCGCGAGCTCGCTCCCACGGGAGATTGGCGGTGGACGCTGAAACTGGGTCCAACACTCAAACCAATGTGGGAGCGAGCCTGCTCGCGATGACGTCGGTACATTCAAAATCAATGTAAGCAGACCCACCGCTATCGCGAGCAGGCTGAACTGGTCAAGTAATTCTGGACACCAGTTAAGGTTTCACGAGGCCAGTTTC
>NZ_JBMDJD010000044.1:0-33939 GCF_057809015.1 Pseudomonas sp. FG6 | reverse complement strand
CACAAGGGATCTGTGTTCATACGCCCCCTGTGGGAGCGAGCCTGCTCGCGATGAGGCCAGCCCAGGCAGCAAAGACCAACAGCCAGAAACAACAAAGCCCGCATCAACGCGGGCTTTGCTTTGCATCCAATTCAACCATCAGAACCTGAACACTTCCATGTCCGTGCGAATCGGCAGGGCCATGGGGATCTTGTCCTTGTCCTTTTCGACCGGCTTGGCCGGCGCAGGAGCAGGCTTGCGTGGGGCTTCTGCGACAGGCGGCTGGTTGGCCAGAGGCTTGAGCGCCACCGACAACTGCTCGGCCAGGCGCTGCAACAGGACACCTTGGGCCTGGACCTGCGCAGCGGTGCTGCCAGTGTGTTGTTCTTGCAGATGAACGATCCGGTTTTCCCGCACTTTGCCGCGACGATCGATCAGCCGCCACTGGGCATCGAGTACCGCCGGCTGCGCCTTGCCCGAGTCCAGGCGAGTGATCGACAACAGCACCTGAACATCCGGCGTGAAGCCCTCGGTGGCGGGCGCCAGTACAACGCGCTGGCTGTCCAGGTTGCCGGCGACCTGGCGCAACAGCAACTGGTCGATGTCCGAAGACAGGCTGCCAGCCCAGCGACCGTCGGTGGCGGCCTGCAAGCTGCCGTCCGGTTGACGTTGCAACAAGGTTTCGCGTTGCAGGTAGTCGGCGATCGACACCGGCCCCAGCAATACGGCCATGCCCGCGCTTTGCGCAGGCTGAGCCGGTGTACCGCTGTCGAGTTGATACAACGACACCGGCTGGTTAAGGCTGCAACCCGCCAGGCCAAGCAGGCCGGCAAACCACAAAATAGGAAGGCGCAGAGCAGTCATCGTTCCATCCAGGTAGCAGCCACAAGGCTTACCACAGTGAAAAATACTCGGTCATTATGAAGAACGCTCGGCCACGCCGGCGCTTGAAAGGGCCTATCATCCGTGAATATGCGCTCCGACTCCAGCGCGAAAGCGTCGGCCTGCGGCATTTAATCGCAAACCGAAGCCTCTAGCACGCCTAGTTCAGGTTTTCGACGAGCAGTGCATCCACCCGTTGGAAACCCCTCGGAAGCTTGTTGCCCCGCCGACCGCGTTCACCCTTGTAATGCTCAAGATCGTCTGCCTTCAACGACAGCGTACGCTTGCCAGCCTGCAGCACAAGCGTGGCGCCTTCCGGCAACACTGCAATATCCGTGACATATTCCTCACGGCTGGCCACCCGTTCGCCGGGAATCCCGATGATCTTGTTACCCTTGCCTTTACCCAACTGCGGCAGGTCGCTGATCTTGAACACCAGCAGCCGTCCCTCGGTGGTCACCGAGGCCAACCAGTTGTTTTCGCGATCGGCCACCGGGCGCGGCGCGATGACCTTGGCATTATTAGGCAGGCTCAACAGCGCCTTGCCCGCCTTGTTCTTGGCTTGCAGGTCTTCACCCTTGACGACGAACCCATAACCGGCGTCCGACGCAATAACGTACAGCCCGTCATCATCAGGCATCAGCACGCATTCAAAAGTTGCACCCGGAGGAGGCGTTAAACGACCGGTCAGCGGTTCGCCCTGGCCGCGCGCCGACGGCAGGGTGTGGGCCGGCACCGAGTAACTGCGCCCGGTGGAGTCGACGAACACCGCAAACTGGTTGGAACGCCCGGCCGCCAACGCCTTGAAACCGTCCCCGGCCTTGTAGGAAAGCCCCGCGGCATCGATGTCGTGCCCCTTGGCGGAGCGCACCCAGCCTTTTTCCGACAGGACAACGGTCACTTTCTCGTTCGGCAGCAGATCGTGTTCGCTCAGGGCCTTGGCTTCGGCACGCTCGACGATAGGCGAACGACGGTCGTCACCGTAGGTTTCGGCATCCTTGAGCAGTTCGCTGCGCACCAGCTTCTTGAGCTTGGCTTCGCTGCCCAGCAGGGCTTGCAGCTTGGCCTGCTCCTTGAGCAATTCATCCTGCTCGGCACGCAGTTTCATTTCTTCGAGCCGCGCCAATTGCCGCAAGCGGGTGTCGAGGATGTAGTCGGCCTGGATTTCGCTCAGGGCGAAGCGGGCAATCAGGCTGGCCTTGGGCTGCTCCTCGGTGCGGATGATGTGGATCACTTCATCGAGGTTGAGGTAGGCGATCAGCAAGCCGTCCAACAGGTGCAGGCGACGCTCGACCTTGTCCAGGCGGAATTGCAGGCGTCGACGCACCGTCTTCACCCGGAACTCTAGCCATTCCACCAGCAGCGCCCGCAGGTTTTTCAGCTGCGGCTTGCCGTCCAGGCCGATGATGTTGATGTTGACCCGGTAGCTGGATTCAAGATCGGTGGTGGCGAACAGGTGCTGCATCAAGGCTTCGTGGTCAACCCGGCTGTTGACCGGGATGATCACGATACGGCAGGGGTTCTCGTGGTCGGACTCATCGCGCAAGTCGGCGACTTGCGGTGCTTTCGACGGTTTTGCCTGCATCATCGCAGCAATCTGCTCCAGCACCTTGGCGCCGGAGACCTGATGCGGCAGGGCCGTGACGATGATGTCGCCGTCCTCGATGTGGTACACGGCGCGCATGCGCACCGAACCGCGCCCGGTCTCGTAGATCTTCAGCAGGTCGGCACGCGGCGTGATGATTTCCGCCTCGGTTGGATAGTCCGGGCCCTGGATGTGCTCGCAAAGCTGCTCCACCGTGGCTTTCGGCTCGTCGAGCAAGCGCACGCAGGCGCTCGCCACTTCCCGCAGGTTGTGGGGCGGCACGTCGGTGGCCATGCCCACGGCGATGCCAGTGGTGCCGTTGAGGAGGATGTTCGGCAAACGTGCCGGCAACACCAGGGGCTCGTCGAGGGTGCCGTCGAAGTTCGGCCCCCAGTCCGCCGTGCCCTGGCCCAATTCACTGAGCAGCACTTCGGAATAGCGCGACAGCCGCGCCTCGGTGTAGCGCATGGCCGCGAAGGACTTCGGATCGTCCGGCGCACCCCAGTTGCCCTGCCCGTCCACCAGCGTGTAGCGATAGCTGAACGGCTGCGCCATCAGCACCATGGCTTCATAACAGGCCGAGTCGCCATGGGGGTGGAACTTGCCGAGCACGTCACCGACGGTACGCGCCGATTTCTTGTGCTTGGAGTCGGCGTCCAGCCCCAGCTCACTCATGGCATAGACGATTCGCCGCTGGACCGGCTTCAAGCCGTCGCCGATGTGCGGCAAGGCGCGGTCCATGATCACGTACATGGAGTAATTGAGGTAGGCATTTTCGGTGAAGTCAGCCAGCGATCGGCGCTCCACGCCGTCCAAGCTGTCTGCAAGAATGTCGCTCATGCGGGCCTCATCAGTTCATTGTCTGGCGCGCAGGCACAGTGCCGTCGCGCTGGGTAAATTCAAGTTCAAGTAACGTTGGCCGGTTCATGGCGCGGCGCTCCAGCCACCCTCCGGCGCAGCAAAGCGCCAAATGATCGGTCGCGCTTCGCCATCGGCCCGCGGCTCGTCATTGTTGTCCAGGCCGATCCAGGCGCCTTCGGCGTCGACCACCAGCGCCTCGGCCAGCCCATAGGCCTGGGAATAGCGGCGCTCATCCTGCAAGGCTTCAGCGGCGAACGACCAGCAACGTTCCACCTTCGCCGTCTGCGGGTCACGCCGGCAGATCTGATAGGCATTGCGCTCCAGGGTAAACAGCTTGCCGTCAAACAATGACAGATCGGCGAAATCCCGCGATACGGCCTTGGCCTTGGGGAACTGCGCCGGCTGCATCTCCAGCCCCGCTTCGCTCAGCAACACGCAACTACCTTCACAGTCCCACACCGTTTGCTGACGCTTGATCCGCAGCAGGCCACGACGTTCGCGCTCGCCCGCCAACCACAACTGGTCCCCCTCGGCGTTGACCGCCAAGCCTTCGAACAAAGCGTTGAAATGCAGCAACATGCCACTGGCCCGGGCCTCACGGATCATGGCGGGGGCGATCTTCAGCCAGGATGCGGGGCCCGACGGCGGCACCTGCAACACGGCGGCATGGGACTCGCTGACCACGTAGCGATTGCCCGCGCTGTCACAGCTGATACCTTCGAAATCCAGCTCACCGCCGCGCAGGAACGACGCCGCCCAAGTCCTTGCGCTCAAGCCCCAGGGCAAACCGCTGGCCGGCACCGGCGGCACCTCGATGTTCAGCACCTGGGCTTGCCAGAGCGTTGCACTGGAGGGTTCGAGGCGGTAGATCCGGTCGTCGTCGCGGTCGGAGACTGTCCACATTTCGCCGCCGCACAACGCCAGCCCGGACAAGTTGCCACCGCGCATGCCATCGACGACATGCTCGGACAACAACTTGAGTTCCGGTGCGGGTCCGGCGACAACCATCCCCGCCCACAGCGTCAGCGCCAGGGCGAAGCCACGGCGCATCAGGCCAGGACCTCGGCCAGGTCACCCTTGGATTCGAGCCAGGTCTTGCGGTCGCCGGCGCGTTTTTTCGCCAACAGCATGTCCATCATTTCCGACGTCGCGGCGAAATCGTCCAGGGTCAACTGCACTAGGCGCCGAGTGTTGGGGTCCATGGTGGTCTCGCGCAGTTGCGGCGGATTCATCTCGCCCAGGCCTTTGAATCGGGTGACCTGCGGCTTGCCGCGCTTCTTCTCGGCCACCAGGCGATCGAGAATGCCATCACGCTCGGCTTCGTCCAGGGCGTAGTAGATCTCCTTGCCCAGGTCGATACGGTACAGCGGCGGCATCGCGACATAAACGTGCCCGGCATCCACCAGGGCGCGGAAGTGCTGGACGAACAATGCGCACAGCAACGTGGCGATGTGCAGGCCGTCGGAGTCGGCGTCGGCGAGGATGCAGATCTTGCCGTAGCGCAGCTGGCTCATGTCTTCGGCGCCCGGATCGACCCCGATGGCCACCGCGATGTTGTGCACTTCCTGGCTGGCCAGCACTTCGCTGCCGTCCACTTCCCAGGTGTTGAGGATCTTGCCCCGCAGCGGCAGGATCGCCTGGAACTCCTTGTCCCGCGCCTGCTTGGCCGACCCACCGGCGGAGTCACCTTCCACCAGAAACAGCTCGGAGCGCATCGGGTCCTGCCCGGCGCAATCGGCGAGCTTGCCCGGCAACGCCGGCCCTTGGGTAATACGTTTGCGCTCGACCTTCTTACTGGCCTTGAGACGACGACCGGCGTTGCTGATCGCCAGCTCCGCCAGGGCCAGGCCGGTTTCCGGGTTGGCATTGAGCCACAGGCTGAAGGCGTCCTTGACCACACCGGAGACAAACGCCGCCGCTTCACGGGACGACAAGCGTTCCTTGGTCTGGCCGGAAAACTGCGGCTCCTGCATCTTCATCGACAGCACGAAAGCGATCCGCTCCCAGACGTCCTCCGGCGCCAGCTTCACGCCACGCGGCAGCAGGTTGCGGAACTCGCAGAACTCGCGCATGGCATCGAGCAGGCCTTGGCGCAAACCGTTGACGTGGGTACCGCCCTGGGCGGTGGGGATCAGGTTGACGTAGCTTTCCTGGACGCTCTCGCCGCCTTCGGGCAGCCACAACAGCGCCCAATCGACGGCTTCCTTGTTACCCGCCAGACTGCCGCAGAACGGCTCGTCGGGCAGGCGTTCGAAACCGCTGACCGCGTCCACCAGATAGGAGCGCAAGCCGTCTTCGTAATGCCACTCGACTTTCTCGCCGGTGGCCTTGTCCTCGAAACTGACCGACAGCCCCGGGCACAGCACGGCCTTGGCCTTGAGCACATGCTTGAGGCGGCTGACGGAAAACTTCGGCGAATCGAAATACTTCGGGTCCGGGGCGAAATACACGCTGGTTCCGGTGTTGCGCTTGCCGACGGTGCCGACCACTTCCAGCTCGGTGGCCTTGTAGCCATCGGCAAACGTCATCTGGTATTCGTTGCCATCGCGCTTGACCCGCACCCGCACCTGGGTCGACAAGGCGTTGACCACGGAAATACCCACTCCGTGCAGACCGCCGGAGAACTGGTAGTTCTTGTTGGAAAACTTGCCGCCGGCGTGGAGCTTGGTGAGGATCAACTCGACGCCCGACACGCCCTCTTCGGGGTGAATGTCCACCGGCATGCCGCGACCGTCATCGCTGACTTCCAGCGAGTGATCGGCGTGCAGGATGACCTGCACCGACTTCGCATGCCCGGCCAAGGCTTCGTCGACACTGTTGTCGATGACTTCCTGGGCAAGGTGGTTCGGCCGACTGGTGTCGGTGTACATGCCGGGACGCTTGCGCACCGGGTCGAGGCCCGAGAGGACTTCGATGGCGTCTGCGTTATAAGAACTAGCGCTGGGAGTGGCCATGGGGTCTCGTCGTCAGTGTTCAAATAAAAAGGGGCGATGGCTCACAGCGAGGTGAAATCGATCGCCTGGTACAGGTCGGCGCCGATGCCGGCAAAACTCAACAGTGCCGGTATCCGTTGCGCAAACCCTTGGAAACTGTGGTCGCCACCGGCCTGGATGCGCAAGGCACAAGCGCGGTAATACTGCTGGGCGTGGCGATAATCCAGCGTTTCGTCCCCGGTTTGCAACCATACCTGGAACCGCTGTGGGTCCTGGGGTGCCGGCACCTGCAGCTCGGCCAGGGCCGTGACGTGGTCGTGGGTCAGCTCCCAGGTTTCACCGGTGTACAAATTCTTCTGCGTGCCCAGGTATCCGTCGAACATCCGATGGGGGCTGACGGCCGGGTTGATCAACAGCGCCTTGAGGCCGTGGCGCTCGGCCAAGTGAGTCGCATAGTAGCCGCCGAGCGAGCTGCCGACCAGCAGCGGCCGCCCCAGTTGTGCAATCGCCTGCTCCAACTGAGCCATGGCTTCGCGGGGGTGATGGTGCAGCGCGGGGACTTGCAACTGATCACCCAGGCCCAGGCGGGTCATCACGTCGATGAGTTGACGGGCCTTGGTCGAGGCTGGGGCGCTGTTGAAGCCATGGATATAAAGGATCGAACCCGACATTGCCGACTCCCTGGGTGTTGGGTAAAGGGCGGAGTTTACAGGGAGTTCGAGGGGGATTGGGGTGTTTTGAACAACACCCTATGACCCTGTGGCGAGGGAGCTTGCTCCCGCTGGGCTACGCAGTAGCCCCAAACAAGCAACCACCCTTCCACTGGCAGAACGCGGTGCTTGGTTTTGGGCCTGCTCGCAGGCCAGCGGGAGCAAGCTCCCTCGCCACAGGTGCTTTGTTGGCTTTGGCTTTGGCTTTGGCTTTGGCTTTGGCTTTTGATCTTAGACGCCCCGTTAACCACAAGGGCCGTACGCAGGTATTGCGTAGTGGGCATCCCGGCATGGAGGCCGGGATAGCCGCGCTGGGCCATGGATGGCCCTTCGCGGCGGGCCCACGGAGCAATACCGGAGTGAGGGCACACCGAGCCTAGGCGAGGTGCCCAGTGGTGGGGCACAGCCTTTTTTGCTTACTTTTTTTGGCGCTTGAAAAAAAGTGAGCCGCCGTAAGGGCGGAACCCTAAGTAGCCGTTACCGCAGAAATGGATATGCCCCCGAAAATCCAGGTCGACTATGAGGCAGCCATCGCGAGCAAGCTTTGATCCCACAGCTCACAAGTCTCACAGCCCTGAAAACTCAGTAACCGTTCGAGCCATAGTCAGGCGTAAACTCAAACCCCACCACCCGCTCAACCCCCGTCTCCAACCGCCCATCCGGCAACAGCCGCAACCACCGATACCCCGGCGCCTGCGAGCCCACCGCAAAATCCTCGCTCCCCGGCTCGAACTGAATACACGTCGAAGGCGAAGCCAACAACCGCACCCCATTGCGCACCCGATCAACCTCCTGATGCACATGCCCCCAAAGCACCGCCCGCACCTGGGGAAACCGATCCAGCACGGCAAACAACGCCTCGGGATTACGCAACCCGATGGGCTCCATCCACGCACACCCAATCGAAACTGGATGATGATGCAGGCACACCAGATGATGCCGCTCCGGCGCCTCGCTCAAGGCGTTGGCCAACAGGATCAACTGCTCCTCGGCCAAAAAACCGGGTACCGATCCGGGCACGGCGGAGTCGAGCATCGTCACGCGCCAGTTGCCAATGTTCACCACCGGATCGAGCAGCGTGCTCTGGACCGCCGCCCCCAGCATCACCTGCGGCTCGTCATGGTTGCCCGGAATCCAGCGCGCCGGCGCCCCGATTTGCGCGGTCAGTTGCCGAAACGCCTCGTAGGACTCCAGCGTGCCGTCCTGTGACAGGTCGCCGGTGGCAAGCACCAGGTCGATGCCCGGCTGCTGCGTGAGCACCAGGTCAATCACCGCCTGCAAGCTGGCACGGGTGTTCATGCCCAGCAACGAAGCATCGGCCTCGGCGTACAAGTGGCTGTCGGACAATTGGACCAGCAACGCCGCATCGGCGGTGGTCAGGTTGGATACGCTCGGCAAATCGCTCTCTCCCTGGCGCAATCACGCCGTTGCATGAAGCCGCAATTATGCTGGGGATGATCGAAAGGGGAAACCCGCGAACCGGAACCGGTTCACAACCCACAACCGGTAAAGCTAGCGAACGAATTCGAACTCGTGGCCCAGCGCCAGGCAATGACTCAGCCACTCGCCCAGGAACAGGTTCAACTGGGCCTTTTCATCCGGCTGGTGCATCGACGCATTGGGATAAGGATAGATGCCGCGAAAGCGCCGCGCATGTTCGGCGCTCACGACTTCGGCCATGCGCGCGTCGTGATAGACCTGCACTTCCAGCTGAGGCACCGGCAGCCACGGCAGGCTGTGCTCCTGGCGCACTTGCAAGGTGGTGGTGTAGGGGCAGGTCTGCAGCACTTCGAGGGCCAGCACGCCCAGCATCTGGTCGCCATGGGTCACGGCGATGCGCCGCGGCGCCGGGTCGTTGCGCATGTCCGGCAACAGACGCATCAACCGCGCGTAGTTGGCCTCGCAGGCGGCCTGCAAGCCCACCAGGTCGACGCGATAACGGTCGCGCAGTTTGCTCAGGACCATAACCCCCTCACTTCCTCGCGATTCAAGGCCAGCCATTGCAGGGCGATGATGCTCGGTGCGTTGCAGATCTTGCCGTCGCGTACCGCTTGCAGGGCATCTTCGAAGGCCCAGACCTTGACGCGGATGTCCTCGGCTTCCTCTTCCAGGCCGTGCAGCCCGCCTACGCCGGTGGTGCTGCAACGTCCCAGGTACAGGTGCACGAATTCATCACTGCCGCCGGGGGATGGGAAATACCGGGTCATCGGCCACAACGCCGTGAAGGCCAGTCCCGCCTCTTCCTGCGCTTCGCGATGAGCCACTTCTTCGGGCTGCTCGTCCTTGTCGATCAAGCCAGCCACCAGCTCTACGAGCCAGGGATTCGAAGTCTTGTCCATGGCGCCGACGCGAAACTGTTCGATAAGCACCACTTCATCGCGTTGCGGGTCATAGGGCAGCACGCACACCGCATCATGGCGCACGAACAGTTCACGCCTGATTTCACGGCTCATGCCGCCGGCGAACAATTCATGGCGCAGGTGCACACGGTCGAGCTTGTAGAAACCCTTGAAGCAGCTCTCGCGCTTGATGATGTCCACGGTGCTCGGAGTGGTGTTGGCGAAATCGGTCATGACAATCCTCGTTTGCAGTCGATCAATACGAGGTTCCAACCTCGGCTTCGCGCCATCCTAACGCGCCCGTACCCTTTGATGCAGCCCCTTTCCGGTCATCGGGATGGACGGCTGCGCTTAAAGTCACTCTAATGAGCTTAGTGGCGAACTGATTGCCCTGCCGACAGTCGAAGCCGGTAACTTTTCGCCTTTCCCTGCTCCATGAAGGACACCCATGTCGCTTTTCAAAACTGCTTGCGTGGCGGCCATTGCCCTCACACTCGGGGCTTGCCAAAGCCTGTTCCAGCCCAACTACCGCACGCCACTGGAAACCACCCGCGATGCCTCCGAGCAACTGCAACCCGGTTGCGCCAGTGCCGACTGCCCCTTGGTGAACATCGATACGCTGCGCTTTCCCGCCGAGCCGAACCTGGACGGCATCGTCGAAAAACGCCTGCTGGAATTGACCCGCGCCACCCCGGGCGCTCCGGTGGCGCCGACATTGGCGGCCTATAGGGAGCAGTTCTTGCGCAGCGCGGCGCCGCGCACCAGCAGCTATTTGCAAGCCAAGGTACGCGAACAGCATGACGGCCTGGTGATCATCGAACTGTCCAGCTACCTGGACACCGGCGGCGCCCACGGCACCCCCGGGCGTGGCTTCATCAACTATTCGCGCCAGCAGCACAAGGTGCTGACCCTGTCGGACATGTTGCTGCCGGGCCAGGAAGAAGCCTTCTGGAAAGCCGCCCAGGTGGCCCACAACAGTTGGCTGATCAGCACCAAGCTGGATCAGGAACCTGAGTTCCTGAAACAGTGGTCGTTCCAGAAGACTCCGAACGTGGCGCTGACCTACGGCGGGGTGATCCTCAAGTACGAAGTGAGCACCATTGCGCCTTACGCCCTGGGCCACGTCGAACTGAAGATCGCCTACCCGCGCCTCAACGGCATCCTCAAGCCCGAGCTGTTTCCCGGCCGTAGCTGAAGGCCCGGCCCAGCAGCAATTGCAGCAGCCCTGCCAGGATCAGCGACGGCAGGGTTGCACCGATGTCCGGGTAGAAATTGGCCAGCAAGTGATAGGTGCTGATCCCGCCCAGCCACGCCAGCAGCGCCGGCCAGCGCAACGCCGCCGCCACGACCTGGCTGCCGCGCTTGCGCAGGATGAAGTGATCCACCAGCACCACGCCGAACAGCGGCGCGAACACCGAACCGATCAGCAACAGGAAGTTCTGGTATTGCGCCAACGGCGCGAAGCAGGCGATCACGGTGCAGAGCACGCCAATCGCCAACGCCAGGTGCTCGACCTTCAACCCCGACAGCATGCCGCTGGACACCGCCGCCGAATGAATGTCGGCAAAGGCGTTTTCCGATTCGTCCAACAGAATCAACAACAGCGGAATCCCCAACCCGGCGCCCGCCAAGGCCAGCAGCAACGCGTTGACTTCACCACTCGGCGCGAACGCCAAGGTGTAGGCCACGCCCAGGCTCATCAGCCAGAAGTTACCGATAAAGAAGCCCAGGGCCGTGCCGCCGAAGACATTCTTCGCGCGCTTGCCGAACCGCGAATAGTCGGCGATCAGTGGCAGCCACGACAGCGGCATGGCAATGGCGATATCGAACCCCACCGCCAACGGCATCGAGCCGTCGCCCGCCTGGGCCCACAACGCCGCCAGGTCAGCCTTGGCGAACAGGTTCCAGGTCAGCCAACTGCACGCCGCCAGCAACAGCCAGATGCCCCACTTGCGCAGGACCTTGCGCACGAACGTCAACGGCCCGCTGACCGCGAGCAGGGTCGCCAGGGCGCCGAAGAACAGCGTCCACAGCAAGGGATTCGTCCACAGGCTGCCTTCGCTGAAGGCCCGGGCGCCGAGCAGGCTGGCCGCGTCGCGCATGACGATGATTTCGAACGAGCCCCAGCCGATCAGCTGCAGCAGGTTCAACACCGCCGGCACGCTCGCGCCCTTGCTACCGAGGCTGAGCTTGAGCGCGGCCATGGCCGACAAACCGGTGTCGCTGCCGATCACCCCGACCGCCGCCAGCAACAGGACGCCCACCAGCGTGCCGAGGAAAATCGCCAGCAACGAACCACTCAGGCCCAGGCCCGGCGCGAGCAGGGCGCCGACTTGCAGGACCATCAGGCCGATGCCGAGGGAGAACCACAGGGAAAACAGATCGCGGGCGCCGAAGACGCGTTTGTCCGAGGGGACGGCGGTGTCTGGGGAGTAGGTGCTGGGTTGGGTGTTCACAGAAATATCTCAGGGGAGCCTATTTTTGGGGTCGATGATCATCCTTGTGGCGAGGGAGCTTGCTCCCGCTGGTCTGCGAAGCAGACCCAACACCAGACACTACGCTCTGACAGTCAGAATCGCGGTGCCGGTTTTGCGGCTGCTTCGCAGCCGAGCGGGAGCAAGCTCCCTCGCCACGGGGTGAGCGCTGCTCAGATCACACTTTCTTGTAAAGCTGACTGCCTTCCTGCTTGAACCGCTCAGCCTGCTCCGCCAAACCCTGGGCGACATCGACATCCACCGCATCGATGCGCTGGTTGGCCGCGTATTCGCGCACTTCCTGGGTGATTTTCATCGAGCAGAACTTCGGCCCGCACATCGAGCAGAAATGCGCCACCTTGGCCGAGTCCTTCGGCAGGGTTTCGTCGTGGTACGAACGGGCAGTGTCCGGGTCCAGGCCGAGGTTGAACTGGTCTTCCCAGCGGAACTCGAAACGCGCCTTGCTCAAGGCGTTGTCGCGGATCTGCGCACCCGGGTGGCCCTTGGCAAGGTCGGCGGCGTGGGCGGCGATCTTGTAGGTGATGATCCCCGTCTTGACGTCATCCTTGTTCGGCAAGCCGAGGTGTTCCTTCGGCGTGACGTAGCAGAGCATCGCGCAACCGAACCAGCCGATCATCGCCGCACCGATGCCGGAGGTGATGTGGTCGTAGCCCGGTGCAATGTCAGTGGTCAGCGGGCCGAGGGTGTAGAACGGCGCCTCGTCGCAGCATTCGAGCTGCTTGTCCATGTTCTCCTTGATCAACTGCATCGGCACGTGGCCGGGGCCCTCGATCATGCACTGCACGTCATGCTTCCAGGCGATCTTGGTCAGCTCGCCGAGGGTTTCCAGCTCGCCGAACTGCGCTTCGTCGTTGGCGTCGGCAATCGAGCCCGGACGCAGGCCATCGCCCAGCGAGAAGCTGACGTCGTAGGCCTTCATGATTTCGCAAATATCTTCGAAGTGGGTGTAGAGGAAGTTCTCTTTGTGGTGCGCCAGGCACCACTTGGCCATGATCGAACCGCCACGGGACACAATGCCGGTCACGCGCTTGGCGGTCATCGGCACGTAGCGCAGCAATACGCCGGCGTGGATGGTGAAGTAGTCCACACCCTGCTCGGCCTGCTCGATCAACGTGTCGCGGAACAGCTCCCAGGTCAGGTCCTCGGCCACGCCGCCGACTTTTTCCAGGGCCTGGTAGATCGGCACGGTGCCGATCGGTACCGGCGAGTTGCGGATGATCCACTCGCGGGTTTCGTGGATGTGCTTGCCGGTGGACAGGTCCATGACCGTGTCCGAACCCCAGCGAATGCCCCAGGTCAGCTTCGCCACTTCTTCTTCAATGGACGAACCCAGGGCGCTGTTGCCGATGTTGCCGTTGATCTTCACCAGGAAGTTACGGCCGATGATCATCGGTTCCAGTTCGGTGTGGTTGATGTTGGCCGGGATGATCGCGCGGCCACGGGCGATTTCGTCACGCACGAATTCCGGGGTGATGACTTTCGGCACGCTGGCGCCGAAGCTGTGGCCGGCGTGTTGCTGGTCCAGCAGGCCGGCGGCACGGGCGACTTCCAGCTTCATGTTCTCGCGGATGGCGACGTATTCCATCTCGGCGGTGATGATGCCTTTGCGCGCGTAGTGCATCTGGCTGACGTTGGCCCCAGGCTTGGCGCGACGCGGGTTGTTCACGTGGGCAAAGCGCAGCTTGGTCAGCTCGGGGTCGGCCAGGCGCTCTTGGCCGAAGTTGGAGCTCAGGCCCGCCAGGCGCTCGGTGTCGCCACGGGCGTCGATCCACGGCGAGCGCACGTCGGCCAGGCCTTTGCGTACGTCGATGATCACGTTCGGGTCGGTGTACGGGCCCGAGGTGTCGTACACCGTCACCGGTGCGTTGATTTCACCGCCGAAGTCGGTCGGTGTCACGTCGAGGCTGATTTCGCGCATGGGCACGCGAATGTCCGGGCGGCTGCCCTGGACGTAGATTTTTTGCGAGCGGGTAAAGGGCTGGACCGATTGCTGATCGACCTGGGCCGATTCACTGAGGTTGGTCGCGTTTTTTGATTTTGTCGTCATCACGGGCTCTCCAGACACACATCCAGGCAGTGGATTTTTTGTCGGAGCGAACCTGTCACGAATGGACGCACCCCTGCACGATCGTGCGGATGCTGTGCTTGATGCACGAGGGTATTCGAAGTCGAACACATCCCGGACGAAGCACAAGAGGACTCGCCGGGAAGACGAGAAATCTTGTTCCCTACGCAGGCGTTAACCTGATCAGGTTCAACGGGATCCGAAATTATTCGATCTCAGCCTCATAGCAAGGCACCCCGACAAGAACCCGGCCAGTCTAGACACAACCGACACAGAACGCCATCACCGGGGCAAAAGGCGTGATGAATGGCGTATCTGCAGGATTGTTGCGCTGCGTTTGCGCAACTACACTCGCTACGCCGCGCCTCTCGTGCGCTTTCATTTCGTCTAGGGATAGCCTCATGCTGCGCAAACTCTCACTGGCCGTTGCCGTGTCGTGTGCATCCACCGCAATGGCTTGGGCGGCCGAAGCGCCCTTGACCACCAAAACCGACCTGGTGAGCGTGTACCAGGAAGCGGTGGACAATAACGCCGACCTGGCCGCCGCCCGCGCCCAGTATGGCGCCCAGAAGGAAGTGGTGCCCCAGGCTCGCGCCGGGTTACTGCCCAACCTTTCGGCCGGCGCCGACCTGAACAACACCCGTACCGAGCTTGACCAGCCGGCGATGACCGCCACCCGCAGCTCCACGGTTTACCAGGCGACGCTGTCCCAGCCGATTTTCCGCGCCGACCGCTGGTTCCAGCTCCAGGCGGCAAAATCCGTCGACGAGCAGGCATCGCTGCAACTGTCAGCCACTGAACAGAACATGATCCTGCAAAGCGCCGAGAGCTATTTCAACGTGCTGCGCAGCCAGGACAACCTGGCCTCGACCAAGGCCGAGGAAGCTGCGTTCAAGCGCCAGCTCGACCAGTCCAACGAACGCTTCGACGTAGGCCTGTCGGACAAGACCGATGTTCTGCAATCCCAGGCCAGCTACGACACGGCGCGGGCCAACCGGATCCTCGCCCAGCGCCAGGTCGAGGACGCGTTCGAAGCGCTGATCACCCTGACCAACCGTCAGTACAACTCGCTCCAGGGCATCGTCCACACGCTACCAATCCTGCCACCGACGCCGAACGATGCCAAAGCCTGGGTCGACACGGCAGCCAAGCAGAACCTGAACCTGCTGGCCAGCAACTACGCCGTCGATGCCGCCGAGGACACTCTGCGCCAACGCAAGGCTGGTCATGCGCCGACCCTCGATGCGATAGCCCAGTACAAGAAAGGTGACAACGACGGCCTCGGTTTCACCAACCCGAACCCCACCGGCCAGCGTTATGGCGGCGATGCCGAACAACGCACCATCGGCCTGCAACTGAGCATCCCGATCTACAGCGGCGGACTGACCAGCTCCCAGGTGCGCGAATCCTACTCGCAGCTCACCCAGACCGAGCAGCAACGCGAAGGCCTGCGTAGGCAAGTGGTGGAAAACACCCGCAACCTGCACCGCGCGGTGAACACCGACGTCGAACAGGTCCAGGCCCGGCGCCAGTCGATCATCTCCAACCAGAGTGCGGTGGAGGCCACGGAGATCGGCTATCAGGTGGGCACCCGCAACATCGTCGACGTACTCGATGCCCAGCGCCAGCTGTACACCTCGGTGCGCAACTACAACAACGCCCGCTACGACTACATCCTCGACAACCTGCGCCTCAAGCAGGCGGCCGGCACCTTGAGCCCGGCGGATCTGCAGGACCTGTCACGCTACCTCAAGCCCGACTACAACCCGGACAGGGACTTCCTGCCACCGGACCTGGCCCAGGCGGCGGCGCAGCAGTTGCGTTCAAGACCGGCTCAATAATCTCTGGAGGAGGGCTTGCCCTGCGCCTCTGTGGGAGCAAGGCTTGCCCGCGATGAATACACTGCGGTCTATCTGAGACCGAGGTGCTTGCATCGCGAGCAAGCTTTGCTCCCACAGGCATAAACTGATCAGTCGACCAACCGCCCCAACCCATCCAGCAACCGCTGCAACGCGCCTTGATTGGTGCGCATCACTTTCAATCCCGCCTCGGCCATGCGCTGGGCATCGCGGGGCAGTTCGAACAGGCGCTGTACCGCCAAGGCCAGGCTTTCGGCGTCGTCAACTTCTTGCAGCGCCCCGGCAGCGCGCAGTTGCGCGGCGATTTCGAGGAAGTTGAACAGGTGCGGCCCGCTCAGCACCGGTTTCGCCAGCGCCGCCGGCTCCAGCAGATTGTGCCCGCCGTTGGGCACCAGGCTGCCACCGACAAAAGCGCTGTCGGCCAAGGCATAGAGAAACAGCAGCTCGCCCATGGTGTCGCCGAGCAACACCGACGCCTGGGCACTGACCGGTTGTGCACTGGAACGCCGGACGGTGGCAAACCCCTCCCGCTCACACAGCTGATACACCGAGTCGAAGCGCTCGGGATGGCGCGGCACCAGGATCAGCAACGCGTTGGGATAATTGTCGAGCAGGCGACGGTGCGCAGCGAGTACCACGTCGTCCTCGCCCTCATGGGTACTGGCGGCGATCCACACCGGACGCTCGGTGGCCTGCCATTGGCGGCGCAGGGCGTTGGCGTTTTCGAGCAGTTGCGGGTCGATGGTCAGGTCGAACTTGATCGAGCCGGTCACCTCAACGGTCTCCGCACGGGCGCCCAACTGGCGAAATCGCTCGGCTTCCGCTTCGGTCTGCACGGCGAACAGGCTCATTTCAGCGAGCATGGGCCGGGTGAGCTTGGGAAAACGCCCATAGCCGCGCGCCGAACGCTCCGACAACCGTGCATTGGCCAGGGCCACCGGAATGCCGCGCCGGGCGCATTGGTGGATGTGGTTGGGCCACAGCTCGGTTTCCATGATCACCGCCAGGCACGGACGAACCCGGTCGAGGAAACGCTTGGCCGCGCAGGGCAAGTCATAAGGCAGATAACAATGCTGGATGCGCGGCTCATTGGCGAACAATGCCTGGATCCGCTCCGAGCCGGTAGGCGTCATGCAGGTGACGGTGATCGGCAGCTGTGGATAACGTTGCAGCAAGGCGCGGATCATCGGCGCAGCGGCGATGCTCTCGCCCACCGATACCGAGTGGACCCAGATGCCCCCCGGGACCATGATCGGCAGCCCCCAGGAAAAACGCTCGCCGATGCGCCGGGCATAAGCCGGTGCCTTGCGGGCCCGCAGCCACAGCCGAATCGCTACCAGTGGCAGCCCCAGGTAAAACAACGCGCTATAGAGAGTTCTGTTCATGGCGGCGGAGTTTATCGGGTTTTCAGCCGATCGCCTGCAACTGCACGGCAAAACGTTCCGCCAGCCAACGCGCCGCCGGTCCCAGGGGCTCGTCGCGGCGCCAGACCAGTTCCACCACCAGCGCCGGCGGGGTCCATTCGCTGTTGAGCTCGATCATGTCGCCCAGGTACGCCGGGTACTGCACGACGTGTCGCGGCAGCCAGGCCCAACCCAGGCCGCTTCTCAGCCATTCGGCCAAGACATAGAAACTGTCGGCCCGCCAGACTTGCGGGCTGGCCTGCTCACTGCCGGGGTAGACGCTGGATTGGGTGGCCATCAACAACTGCCGGTGCCGGGCCATTTCCCGGCAGGACACATACTCAAGGGAAGCCAACGGATGACCCTTGCTGCACACCGTGACCATTTCGACGCTGCCCAGGACCCGGCGTTCCAGCGCTTCGGGGATCTGGTCGTGATAGAACAGCAAGCCGAGGTCGGCGCGACGCTCCACCAGTTTGCGCGCCACGTCACCTTGGGCGGCACTGGCCAGTTGCACCTCAAGGGTCGGGAATTGCCGGGCCAACGCCACCAGGCTGTCGATCACCGGTTGGTAGGGCATGGCCTCGTCCTGGGCCAGGCGCAGCGACGCTTCCTGGCCCCGCATCAGCGCCTGGGCCCGACCGTTGAGGCGCTCGCACTGGCGCAGCACTTCCCGCGCCTCTTCCAGCAGCGCCTCGCCCGCCTCGGTCAACCGGGGCTGACGGCCACTGCTGCGCTCGAACAGGCTCACCCCAAGGTCGGTTTCCAACAGGGCAATCGCGCTGCTGATGGCCGATTGCGCCTTGCGCTCGTCCCGGGCCACGGCGGAGAACGAACGTTTTTCGACCACGCTGACAAACAGCCGCACTTGCTCCAGGTTCCACTGAACACCCATGACTCAACCCATCTTAAAAACAGATAGGTAATGACTTTACCCCATTCGGCCTTCGCCTAAAAATAGCCCCATCGAAAGACGCCACCGTCAAAGAGGAGCTGCCCATGAACGCTTACTACTACCTCGCCATCGCCATCTGCGCCGAAGTGATCGGCACCGTTTCGATGAAAGCCGTCAAGGGCCTGAGCACACCGTTGCCACTGCTGCTGGTGATCGTCGGCTACAGCATCGCCTTCTGGATGCTGACCCTGGTGGTGCGCACCGTCCCGGTGGGCGTGGCCTATGCGGTCTGGGCCGGGATGGGGATCGTCATGGTCAGCGTGGCGGCGCTGTTCATCTACGGGCAGAAGCTGGACACCCCGGCGATGCTGGGAATGGCGTTGATTGTGTTGGGGGTGGTGGTGATTCAGTTGTTTTCCAAGACCGCCGGGCACTAAAAACGCGGACTGACGGGCTGGAACACACAGAAATAGGCCAAGGGATCTGTGGGAGCAAGGCTTGCCCGCGATGAAGACAACTCGGTCGCTTGGGAACCGAGGCGCCTGTATCGCGAGCAAGCTTTGCTCCCACAGGTTCAGCAGCGAAAACTCAATTCGTCGAGTCTGTATACTGCGCCCTCGTCTTGAACTCTGAGGTCGCTGCATGCCATCCGTTATTTCCACCGACGTTCTGATTGTCGGCGCCGGAGTCGCTGGTCTCTGGCTGAATGCGCGCCTGCGCCGACTCGGTTTCTCCACCGTATTGGTGGAAAACGCCAGCCTCGGCGGCGGACAAAGCGTCAAATCCCAGGGCATCATCCACGGTGGCGCCAAGTACGCCCTGCACGGTGCCCTGACCGGCGCCTCGGAAGCCATCGCCGACATGCCGCGGCGCTGGCGCGAAGCCCTCAAGGGCGAGGGCGAACTGGACCTGAGCGGCGTGCGCATGCTCTCCGACGCCCACTATCTCTGGTCCCCCGGCACCCTGGCCGGCAATCTCACCAGCTTCTTTGCCAGCAAGGCCGTGCGCGGTCGCGTCGACCAGGTCAAGGGCACCGAATTGCCACCGGCCCTGCAAGACAAGCGCTTCAAGGGCAAGGTCTATCGCCTGGCCGAGCTGGTGGTGGACGTCCCCAGCCTGATCGAGCGCCTGGCGGAACTGGCCGGTGACAGCCTGCTGGCCGGGCAACACATCGAACCGCTGCGCGACGGTGACGCGCTGACAGGGCTGAAGGTCGACGGTCGTGAAATTCGCGCCCAGCGCATTGTCCTCAGCGCCGGGGGCGGTACGGCCGAGCTGCTCGCCGCCCTGGGCCTGGACCAGCCGGCCATGCAGCGCCGGCCGCTGCACATGGTCCTGGTCAAGGGCCCGAGCCTCAAGCCGCTCTATGCCCATTGCCTGGGCGGCGGGCCAAAGCCGCGCGTCACCGTGACCACCCACCCGGCCGCCGACGGCCAATGGGTCTGGTACCTGGGCGGCGACCTCGCTGAAGGCGACGCCGTGGCCCGCGAGCCGGGTGCACAGATCGCCGCCGCCCAGAAAGAACTCGGCCAGCTATTGCCTTGGGTCGACCTCAGCACCGCGCAATGGGCCACGCTGCGGGTCGATCGCGCCGAACCGCAGCAATCAGGCCTGACCCGCCCGGACAACGCCTTCCTTGCCGAGCAGGATCGCCTGCTGGTGGGCTGGCCGACCAAACTGGCGCTGGCCCCGGACTTCGCTGATCGGGTGATCAGTGCCCTGCAACGCCATGGCATCCAGCCCAGTCACCCAGCGCCATTGCCGGACCTGCCGAAGCCGCCGATGGGCGTTCCTGCCTGGGAGCAACTGCTGCCATGAGCCAAGCGACCCTGCACGATCTCCATCGTCCGCTGGGCCACAACGGCCCGCGGGTCTCCCCGCTGGGCCTGGGCACCGTCAAGCTGGGTCGCGACCAGGGCGTCAAGTACCCCAGCGGTTTCCAGATTCCCGATGACAACGAAGCGCGCCTGTTACTCAAACTGGCGCGTGACCTGGGCATCAACCTGATCGACACCGCGCCGGCCTATGGCCGCAGCGAAGAACGCCTCGGCCCGCTGCTGCGCGGCCAGCGCCAGGACTGGGTGATTGTCAGCAAGGTCGGCGAAGAGTTCAGCGATGGCCAGTCCCGTCATGACTTCAGCGCCGCCCATACGCGGTTTTCGGTGGAGCGCAGCCTCAAGCGGCTGGAAACGGACTACATCGACCTGGTGCTGGTGCACTCCGACGGCAACGACCTGGCGATTCTCAACGACAGCGAGGTCTACCCGACCCTGGCGGCGCTCAAGCGCGAGGGCAAGATCGGCGGCTTCGGCTTTTCCGGCAAAACCGTCGACGGCGGCTTGAAGGCCTTGGAGCAAGGCGATTGCGCGATGGTCACCTACAATCTGAACGAGCAAAACGAGAAGGCTGTCATTGACTACGCAAACGCCCACGGCAAGGCGATCCTGGTGAAGAAAGCCTTAGCCAGCGGCCACGTCTGCCTGAGCCCCGGGACAGACCCGGTTCGCGCCAGCTTCGAACTGTTGTTTGAGCATCCTGGGGTTGCCAGTGCTATTGTCGGCACGATCAATCCGCTGCACCTCGCCCATAACGTCGCGACCGTTGCCCAGGTCCTACGTAAAAACTGACGCCGCGCTACGCGGCATTAAGCAGGAGCCGACATGCCGCGTACGCTCATCAGGAAGAACCCCAGCAACTTCAAGACCCTGCCCCTGTTCGTCGAAGCGACACCCGAAGGCCTGACGTACCAGAGCGTCGGGATGCCGCTGAACTTCGCCCAGACCCTGCAACGCCGTCGCCCCGTGACCGTGGCCGATGCCGAGCGTTTTTCCCTGGAGTTGGCCAACCTTGGCGTCTCGGTGCGACTGACCCTGCATTGGCAGAACCGCGACTATTGGGTGCTGGTGCGCCAGCGTCGGCAGGATCGTGGCGACGTGGTGCTCAAGCTGATCTCCGGCTATGTCCCGGCCCATGAACTGAACCTGCCGCTGCTCACCGCCATCAGTGAGATTGCCGAAGAGTGCCTGCTGGAAACCCCTGAAGGCTGGCTCGGCGGACGTTTCAACGACACCTGGCTACCCGCGCCCTACGCCAGCGCCCTGCACTATCGCGAGGCCTTGCCGTTTCGCCTGACGCCATTGTCCGGCTCCGCCCGCCCGGTACGCTGCGCCAACCTGCAACTGATCGAACGACCGCGGGCGTACGTGCATCTGCCGACGGCATCGCTGCAATTGATCTACGACCTGCGCCTGGATGTGCCCAGGGAAGCCAAGTCCTTGAGCCTGTTCCACGTCGATGAACGGCTGGAGGGTGATCAACTGGTGGCGCGCCTGGACCGCAAACGGCCCGACCTGTATTTGATGCCGCTGCAGGACGGGCAGCCTCTGCCCGAGCTGTACACCTTGAAAAAGGACCAGTTGTACCCGGCCGCCACCCGAGGACTGTACCTGGCGGAGAGCTTCGCCCGGCAGGACGGCTGGCTGGTGCGAGACGAGCGGATTCGCTGGAAGGACTGGCTGCGCCAGCAAGGATTGACGCCACCGGGCAAGGAGTCGGGCCTGACCCGACTCAAGGGCAAGGCCCGGCAATTGTTCAAGAAGATCGTGCCGCGCAAGGTGGCTCGTTAGAAGTACGCCACCCAGAGCGCTTTCGTGGCGAGGGAG
This sequence comes from Pseudomonas sp. FG6, assembly GCF_057809015.1. Taxonomy (NCBI): domain Bacteria; kingdom Pseudomonadati; phylum Pseudomonadota; class Gammaproteobacteria; order Pseudomonadales; family Pseudomonadaceae; genus Pseudomonas; species Pseudomonas sp. FG6. Next base: position 12,271 of record NZ_JBMDJD010000044.1, on the reverse strand, counting down.
CTTGCTCCCGCTGGGTTGCGCAGCGCCCATAAAATGGGGTTGCTGCGCCCGATGCGTCGGACCGACCCAGCGGGAGCAAGCTCCCTCGCCACAAGAGCTCCTCGGCCACAGGTTCTGCACTTCGCCTGACGCATCAGTTATTACGGATCTTTTCCACAATCGCCGTCGTCGAGCTGTTTTCCACCAACCCCAAGACCTTCACGGTGCCGCCGTAAGCCGTGACGATGTCCGCGCCCACGACCTGGTCGATGCCATAGTCACCGCCCTTGACCAGCACATCCGGCTTGACTTGGCGCAGCAGGTTTTCCGGCGTCCCTTCACTGAAGCTGATCACCCAGTCCACGGCGCCCAGGCCGGCCAGGACCGCCATGCGGCGGTCGACACTGTTGATCGGGCGACCTGGGCCCTTGAGCCGGCTCACTGAGGCATCGTCGTTGATCGCAACGATCAACCGGTCGCCTTGGGCCCTGGCCTGTTCGAGGTAGGTCACATGACCGGCATGGAGGATGTCGAAGCAGCCATTGGTGAAGACAATCGTTTCGTTGTGGGCACGGGCGTCATCCACCGCCAGCAGCAGTTGCTCAAGGCCGAGCACACCGCGCTCGGAACCCTCTTCACGCTGGATCGCACGCCGCAGTTCAGGGGCGCTGATGGCCGCTGTACCGAGCTTGCCGACCACGATGCCCGCTGCCAGGTTAGCCAGGGCCACGGCGTGGGGCAACTCCTCGCCGGCAGCGATGGCCGCCGCCAGGGTGGAAATCACGGTGTCGCCGGCACCCGTCACGTCGAACACTTCACGGGCACGGGCCGGCAGGTGCAGCGCTGGATGATCGGGACGCAGCAAGGTCATGCCATGCTCGCCACGGGTGACCAGCAACGCACCGAGATCGAGGTCGTGCATCAGCTTGGCGCCTTTGCTCACCAGCTCGTGCTCATCGACGCAACCGCCCACGATGGCTTCGAACTCGCTGAGGTTCGGCGTGATCAGGCTGGCACCACGGTAGATGGAGAAATTCTTGCCCTTGGGGTCGGCCAGCACCGGAATGCCACGGGTACGGGCGGCCTGGATCAGCGCCTGGTGGTTCTTCAACGCGCCTTTGCCATAGTCCGACAACACCAGGACCTTGATGCCTTCGAGCAGTTGATCGACTTCGGCACCGAGGGCCAACGGGTCGGTGGCGAACGGTTCCTCGAAGTCGATCCGCAAGAGTTGCTGGTGGCGGCTCATGACCCGTAGCTTGACGATGGTCGGCTGGTGCGCGATGCGCTGGAACATCGCCCGCACACCCGCGCCTTCGAGGCTGTTGGCCAGGCTGTTGGCGGCTTCGTCGTCACCGGTCACACCCACCAGGGAGGCCGGCGCGCCGAGGGCGGCGATGTTCAGGGCAACGTTGGCGGCACCACCTGGGCGATCCTCGATCTGCTCGACCTTGACCACCGGAACCGGCGCCTCAGGGGAGATCCGTGACGTACCGCCATGCCAGTAGCGGTCGAGCATGACATCGCCGACCACCAATACAGGGGCTTGATCGAATCGTGGCATGGACAACTTCATGGAGCATCCCAAATACAAAATGAACAGGGGCGCGATATTAGCACAGGGTTAGCGCAGGCTTGACCATGGTGGCAACACGATGCCGGGGGCGCTTGTTCAGATTTGCAGCAACGCAGATAGCCGCGCGCAGGCCTGGGTCAGTTCCACCTCGCTGGTATTGATCTCGCAGTCCGGGGCGAGCGGCGCCTCGTAGGGGCTGTCGAATCCGGTGAAGTTCTTGATCCGTCCGGCGCGGGCTTCACGGTACAAGCCCTTGGGGTCACGCTGGGCACAAACGTCGAAGGGTGTGCTCACATACACTTCCATGAAGCAGCCCTCGGGGAACAACTGTCGGGCCGCGTCCCGGTCGGCCCGAAAAGGAGAAATCGCCGCGACGATGACAATCAGGCCGGCGTCGACCATCAACCGCGCCACCTCGGCAATGCGCCGGATATTCTCCTTGCGCGACGCCGCATCCATGCCCAGGTCCCGGCACAACCCCTGGCGCAGATTGTCACCGTCGAGCAGGCAGGTATGGAAACCCTGTTCGTGCAACCGCACTTCCAGCGCATTAGCCAATGTCGACTTGCCCGCTCCGGAGAGCCCGGTCAGCCAGAAACACTGCGGTCGCTGTGACTTGATCGCTGCCCGGGCCTGCGGCGGAACCGCTTTAACATGGGATCGAATAGTCGACTGCTGCAACGACATCTTTGACATCCTGTCCATACCGTGCATCTCCCAGAGATCGAATCGCCGTAATGGCCTACCTGTTCACCGGACAGCCACAGAATAGAACATTTCAAACGATCGCCGATAAAGGGGTCAATGGTCATCCGGCCGCGAGGCATCCAGCGAGCGCACCCAAAAAAGCTCATGCCGACGTACTGCCTTGCGGAAAAATTCATCTTCCCCCGTGCGAGGCCAGCGACGCCCGGCCAACAATCGCTGAATAACTCGGCGCAACCGCCTCTTGAATGGCGGACGACCTTGCAGATCGTGCTGCATGCCCAGGGCCATGGCCTTGTCCAGGCGAGTGGGCTCATCCAGCAAAGGGCTCCATAACCCATCGGCTGGCAACGGTTCGATGGCTGGCGGCAGGGCAGTTCCATAACCCGCAGGGCCCATGGGCCAACGATCGTTGTCATGCAGATGATTCGCGTAGAGCAACAATGTACGCGGACGCCAGCTACTGATCTCAATCGCCTGCATTAACGCACGACTGCTGGCGACATGATCGCTGTGGGGATCCAGTTCCGGATGAGGCGTCAGCACGGCTTCGGGTCGATAATGCTCAAGCAGACGCGCCAAGTCAGCCACCAAGTTACACCAGGTGGGCTCGCCATCAACGTCACCCGGCAAACTCAAGGCGTTGAAACGGCGCACGCCTCGGATATCGTTTTCACCAGACTCCAAGGAGCCGAAGCTTCGCTCCGGTTGCCCTGCCATTGCATTCAGTTGCAGGCAGTAGTAACCCAGCTGCGTACACCGCTGTTGCGGCACCCCACCCCACAGGGGAACAGCCAGGCTGTCCCAACTGCGTAGACGGCCCTTGAGCCGAGCAGCCTGGGAGGCACCCAGGCCCATGTCACGATAATTCTCGGCCTCAATCTCACCCTGGGTCAGGGTGACGATAGCCACATCGGATGCTCGACTATAAAGACCGAAAGCCGCGAGCTCGGCATCATCTGAGTGAGGCGCGATGACGAGCAAAGGTTGCTGCCCAAAATCTGGATTGCTCAGAACATGCAAAATCGCCTGCGGAGCCACACTGCAAAAGCGTCCTCGTACGCTCAGGGCACCGCCGGCCAACGTCGAGTCCTGTCCGGACAGATTGAGAAAACGCTCACCCGCGACACCACGCTCCATATCCTGCCGATCGTCGCCGATCCACACCTGCGGATCAAGGAAACGACCCAGCCAGTGGCTCTTGACCCGAACCTGCAGAATCAAGGTCTGTCCCGTACCGAACTCCCCCGCCACCTGCACGAAGCCATCGATCAGCGTCGCGGGAAGTTGCGGCGTGCCCACCGGGAATTCATAGCGATAATCATCGCCTGGGGCATAAAACAGATGATCGGAAAACCAAGCTTCATGGGCGATCCAGCCCAGCAACAGGAAAAGTGGCAATGGCCACCACGCGACAAGGATACCAAACAGCAACGCCGCCGATACCGCACCTATCAGTACCATCCGCTTGCGTTGACGGTGCCGTTTAAGCAACTGCTGCTTGCGTCCACTCATGACTGCCTGACCTCGCTCACACCTGGTAAACCGGAGCCCGGTGACACCAGCGATCCTTATATTCGCGATCAGCGCGGCCAAAGGAATAGCGCAGGGGCTTGCCCAAGGCTCGTGCCTCCTCCCATGCCGTGTGGGTGTTGACGAAACTGAGCACGCTACCAGGACTGAATTCGCGGTTTTGCGGGTCCACTCCGCCGTTGATGTATTCCAAACTGACCCACTTGGGTGCCTCGACCCGATACAGAATCTGCACCGCTACCGGCGCATCGCCCAGATAAATCAGCGAACCGGTCATGAATTCGCGCAACAAACTGAACACTTCCGTCAGGTAGGCCTTTCCCGGGGCCTCGAAATTCCAGCGGCGCTTGAACAGGTCGGCATAGATGATCGCCTGCTCGCTGGCGCTCAGCTCCAGCATCGACCGGATACTTCCGCCGGCCTCCTCCAGCAGACGCTGTTCACGACGCTGGTTATAGCGAAACTTCTTGCTGTAGTCCTCGGGCTCACGAGCCAGTGCCAACCCCTCAGGCTGGGCCTTGAGGGTGATGATATTCGCGGCATTGTGTTCGGAGACATAGCGCATGCGCTGGCGCACCGGGACTCGAGCACTCTCGGCGATGGGAAGGATAACCTCCGCATTACCCAGGTCGAACACCCCGCGCTTGCCCTCGCGCTTGAGCACGTCTTTGGACAAAGCCAAATGCGCGCCCCAGCAAGGGATCGCCGCAACCAGCTGCCCATCGCACTCCCAGCCCAAGTAGCGGATCGGCAACCCGGCAAGCCCGGCGAGGCGCTCAATCACATCGGGGTGCGTTGCCACGCTGCCGCCAAAACGATGCCAAGCCTGGGCGTAAGTCGTGGAGTCGATCGGTATCCAGCCCCGTTCACGCCAGCAGCGCAGCACCCTCAGCATATTCCGACCGCATGCGTGCCCGCTTCGTCATCGCTATCTTTGAAGTTACGGGCGTGCAAGCGCGAATAGAAGCCGTTCAAGGCCAGCAATTCCAGATGGGTGCCGCGCTCAACGATCTTGCCCTGATCCATGACCAGAATCAGATCGGCCTTTTCGATGGTTGTCAGGCGGTGCGCAATCACAAGCGTGGTTCGGTCGGTCATGGCATTGTCGAGGGAGGCCTGGATGTGACGCTCCGACTCGGTATCCAGTGCAGAGGTAGCCTCGTCGAGGATCAGTATCGGGACGTTTTTGAGCAGTGCCCGCGCAATTGCAAGACGCTGCCGTTGGCCACCCGAGAGCAGCACACCATTTTCACCGACCAGGGTTTCGTAGCCCTGAGGCATTGTCACAATAAACTCATCGGCATACGCCGCTTTCGCCGCCGCTTGGATATCGGCCAGTGGCGCACCTGCCAGATCGCCATAGGCGATGTTGTTCGCCACCGTATCGTTGAACAACGTGACCTGCTGGTTCACCAACGCGATCTGACGCCGCAGGCTACGCAAGGTCAAGTCTTGGATCGGCACGTCGTCAAGCAGGATCTGCCCCTGTTCATGCTGATAAAAACGCGGCACCAGATTGGCCAGGGTCGACTTGCCACTACCGGAACGTCCCACCAACGCAACCATCTGCCCGGCCTGGACAACAAAGCTGATGTCATCAAGCACCAGCTTGTCGGATCCCGGGTATTTGAAACTCAGATTGCTGACTTCCAACCGACCGCTGACACGATCCAAGGAGAGGGTGCCCTGATCGACTTCCGGAGTCTCATCCAGCTGTTCGAAGATACTTTCAGCCCCGGCGACGCCCTTCTGGATGGTCGAACTGACTTCCGACAACTGGCGGATCGGCTTGGGCAGAAGTCCTGCCATGGTGATGTAGGCGACCAGATCGCCTGCCGACGCATCGCCGCGAAGGAAAAGTACCAGAAACATGACGATGGCCATGCCTACATACGTGACCAGTTGCAGCGTCGGCGTGTATACCGCGCCAGTCTTGGTCATTTTCAACTGTTTGTCGGTGTTGCTCTGGCTGGCGCGCTCAAAGCGGTCCTTCTCGTACTCTTCACCGCCGAAACTGCGCACGACGCGAAACCCCTGAACCGTCTCGGACACGACGTGAGTAATGTCACCCATGGCCACCTGGATCTTCTTGCTCTGTTTACGGAATTTCTTGCTGGTGCTATTCACCATGATCCCAATCAAAGGCAGAATCGCGAGCATCACCAACGTCAGCCGCCAATTCATCCACAGCAGCGAAACGAACAGGAATACCACGGTCAACCCCTCGCGGATGACGACTTTGATCGCATCTGTAGCCGCGCCGGTGACCATGGTGACGTTGAATGTGATGCGGGAAATCAAATGCCCGGAGTTATGGCTGTCGAAGTAACGATTGGGCAATTCCAGAAGCTTGTTGAACAGCACCACGCGCAGGTCGTGCACCAGTCCCAGGGAAACCCTGGCGAGAAAGAAGTTGCCCAGGTAAGACCCCACTCCCTGCCACAACGCAATGAACACAATCATCATCGGAACGGCTTGAAGCAGTTGCAGGTCCTTGAGGTACGGGCTGTTCGGAAAGAGGCTCGCCTCCGGATTGGCCAGTCCGTCGACAAAATACTTAAGGACATAGGCTAGCACCGGCTGGGTCGAGGCGAAGATCAAGAAGCCCAGGATGCTCAACAAAAACAGCCCCACGTAAGGGCGAACGTAAGTCAGCAGGCGGAGATAGATCTTCAGCGTAGACTGAGCGGGAACGTCAGGACTGCTCATAGGGATCCGTAATATAAAAAGAAGCAATGCTATCACACCCTACCGCCCCTTTAATGAAGGCCGTGACAGGTCAAATCCCGACCAAGTCGGTTAAGATGCAGGGGAATTTTTGGGGGATGACGAATGCAAACACTCAATCACTCTTCCTACCTCGCGCTTCGCGAAGGTGCGAAAGTGCTCGAGGCTGACGGCAGCGGCGACAAGGTCTTGTTGCTGCAGGACGGGCGCTATCTGAAACTGTTCAGGCGCAAACGGCTATTCACATCGGCATTGCTGCGGCCTTATGCCCGACGCTTTGCCCAGAACACCAACGCCTTGCTCAAGCGCGGCATACCCTGTCCCACCGTACTGGGTGTCTACCGGATAGCCAGCATTCAGCGCGACGCGGTGCATTATGAACCGCTGGCGGGAAAGACACTACGTCAGCTGATGGATCAACCCCAGCAGGCTCAACTGCTAAGAGCCAGCTTGGGTGTGTTTGTGGCACAACTACATGCAGCCGGCGTGTACTTTCGCTCTCTGCATTTGGGCAACATCGTTCAGACACCCGGGCACAGCCTCGGACTGATTGACATCGCTGATCTCAAGTGTCACCGCAGCGCCCTGAGCCCCAGCAAACGCTTGCGCAACTTCCAGCATATGTTGCGTTACGACAAGGATCGTCAATGGTTGTTAGGCGAAGACTCCGGCAGGACATTCTTGGATCGCTACCAGCAAGCACTCAAACCTGCGATCGACCATAAACTGATACACAGGTTGGAAGAGCTATTCAGCTAACCGTCAATCTACTAGCCAGCATCCTTCCTGATGCTGGCTGTACTGACTGAGTTCACGCCAAAGGCGTGCTCTGCCTCAGATCGGTACGATCACCGGCCTTGGGAGCGGCATCAATTAATGCCATAAACGTAGGGAACCAGAAATAGACCCATAACGGCTGCGGCGATGAAAAGAAACCATTGCCTGTCGTAAGAAGGCCACCCCAGCCAACCAAGGCCAGAAGAAACCATGGTGACTTGGACTTCCAACCATGCCAGAAAAACATCAGCGCAAACAGAGCAAATAGCCCGGCACCAATCACTCCAAAGCGATACAAAGTAGAAATATATCCGCTGTGAGGATGCAGGAACTGTCCAAGAAATTGGTGCTCATCGGCGCCACAACCCAACCAGACAACGCATTCATTTGTAAGGTGATGCAAGGCATCTTCCCAGATTGCCGTGCGATAGCTGATGCCACGTTCTAGCAACAGATGACCCACTCCTAAGAAGTAGACCCCCGCGCCCGCGATCAAGGTAACAACGCCGCCCACCAGAACAAATCGGCGCTGAACAAGATAGACGACAAAAAAAAGCAACGCCCCCAGCAAGGCGGAGCGCGCCTGAAAAATCAGGACGCATAACATGCAAGCACACAACAGCAAAAACATACCGACAAATAGCTGCCATCTTGCACGCGCGAGCAAAAACGCTTCCAAATAGAACAGCCACACAAAAACCAGGGCACTGAGAATCAACAAAGAAGCATAGACCGGATTGGTCGCACTCCCCAAAAATACCTGCCGCCCCCAGACACCCGTCGCCTGGTATTGCCACAACCAATCAGCAGCCAAATAAATAAATACCGCACAGGCAACGACAGAATAGAAACTAAAGAACACTCGAGCAACACTTTCCTTTTCGGAAACCAATAGGCAGGCTACAAAATACAGGAACATGTATAAAAATTTTTTTATACTTGATGGATCAGCCACAAGCGAGAGACAAAACAGCCCAACCAACAACCCCATCAAACTACCATAATGACGAAAGAGCGCTGGCAAACCCCGGAAATTCTTTAACATCCACACGAAAGCCGGCAGTGCAAGCCCAACATAGAATATATTGTTTACCGCCTTCGAAGAAAGCGGCAAAAAAAACGACAAGAAAAATAAAAAGAAAACAAATCCAAATACGACAACCGAAGACTGCTTTTCGACTTTCAAAAACCACCCCTACCCAATCAGCTAAACGGAAAGGATTTGATCAAGCACTTCTGAATCACTTCAAGTCCCGGCCGCGAATACTCGGAAAACCATTCCGCAATACATTCATCACTAATATCCAGCAGCGCTTGCGCGCTTAAGCAGGACGGCTCATCCATGCCGAAAACAGAATAGTAATCCAAGAACTTATAGTCCGACACTTTTCCCTCCGAGAACTTGACTCGACGATTGGGAACACCAAAAGCATCCGCAACAATCAAACCATGCATGCTCGAAGAAATGATGTATTCACACTCCTGAATACTTTTAAGCACTTGCTCGACAGGCCAGAAAACATTGATAACATTGACCCCTCGCACCTCTGAAAGCTGGCGGACAATCTGATTGTCATGATCCACATAATGGGGAATGATCCCGACCTTGAAACGCTTTTCAGGTCGCGGCCGTCCGTCCCACCAATGACTTGCCAATAACCCTGGATCGCCCAGCGCCGGCTCCCCCCTGAGATTGCTGATTTGCTCACGGGTTTTCAGGCCGCGCACGGCGTGATAATAATGACGACCGGAAAAAGAACACCCAGGAGAGTCGGTACCTGCCCCCCACACATGCAAACGCCGTGGAATCATGAACCGACGCGCCTTCTGCTCGCGATTCATGATCGAGCCAATAGCCATGAGATCGGCTTTTTGAATAGGCGCATAAATGACCGGTTTTTTTGCCAACAACTCAACCACCAGAGGTGATAAGTAATCGCCAAAATTTTGCTGGGAGCTGTCGTCGCGGCCCTTTCCTCGACACCAGTAAAGTTTGATACTCATACGCCTGGCACCTTCAATTGATAACGTAAACCAACCCAGAAACGCCGCAGTAAACTTACACTTCGCCAAGGACGCATAGGCTTAACCACAGCATGAGCGAGAGCCCGTCCTACACATGAAAAAGTATAATGTTCTTGCGCAAGTTGCTGCCCCGCCCGCGCAATGCGCCCGGCCAATTCGGGGTCTGCCTGTAACATTTTTATCTTGTCGACTGCCTCGTCAACCGAACGATACAAGACCAAATTTTTCATGTCTTCCAGCCCGAGCACCAAGTTCTCCGCATCATCCTGGCGCCATGCAACCAGCACGCACCCACACGCCATGGCCTCGAAGTTTTTAATCATGTACTCGCCCATTCCGACATCCGCACTGACGAATATCTGGATACGATTCAATGCTTCCAAGTATTCTGCACCTGATTTTGTGCGGCGAATGGCCATGCCAGTACGATCTGAAATTTTTTCCAGAATCTGCTTTCGCTCAGTGTAGGCAATTCCTTTAAGACTACCCAAAAAGCCCACGGGTATATCACGTGGCTGTTGAAGGTTTCTCAGCATTGTCTCGTCGTACCCCTTGGGTACAAAGACCGCATCCACGCCTTCCTCTTGCAGCTTGCGCGCTACTATAGCTCCCGAGCATAAAACCCGAGCCCACGGCAGACGTCGATAGAATGCCGAGTACTTTCCACGATACTTGCTGAACTGCATGTAGTTCTGGCACGCATCGTGCTCAAGAAAAACCAGGCCAGGTATGCATTTGAGTATATTAATCTGACCCGTAAGCCTTTTGAGCCGCGAAAAAATCACAACTCGGTCGTAATTTAGATAGCTGTGAGATTGGAAAAATTTTCCTAAATTCTGCTGCTGGGCTTTGCTCAGGCGATATATATCGCACTGCTCGCAGTTAGCCTTAACCACGTCGTACAAATGATCAAGGATGACTCTTTGTTCGTCCATCACCAACAACATGACCTTCACTACCGACACCCTCTTAAGCAGACCGCGACATCACAGAAAAACGCAAGATGTAGAGGGGCCAGCGTCATACAACAGTACCCTCCTTGACCACCAGAATGTCTTCCATGATCAAGTACTGCAGGTCGCAGCCGTAGAACATGTTCAAGGCGTCGGTCGGCGAGCAGATCATCGGCTCGCCACGGCGGTTGAGCGAGGTGTTCAGCGACACGCCGTTGCCGGTCAGGGCTTCCAGGGCCTTCATCATGTCGTAGTAGCGCGGGTTGTATTCGCGCTTGAGCACCTGGGCCCGGGACGTGCCGTCTTCATGGACGACTTCCGGCACGCGGGTTTTCCACTCTTCAGCCACTTCAAAAGTGAAGGTCATGAACGGCGCCGGGTGATCGACCTTGATCATCTGTGGCGCAACGGTGTCGAGCATCGACGGGCAGAAAGGCCTCCAGCGCTCGCGGAACTTGATCTGTTCGTTGATCCGGTCGGCCACGCCGCTGGCGCTTGGGCAACCAATGATCGAACGACCGCCCAGGGCACGCGGGCCAAACTCCATGCGGCCCTGGAACCAGGCCACCGGGTTGCCGTCGACCATGATCTTGGCGATGCGCTCAGGGGTGTTGTCGATCTTGCGCCATGCCGGCTTGCTCGGGTGACGGGCGCACGCGGCGATCACGTCTTCGTTGCTGTAGGCCGGGCCGAGGTAGACGTGTTCCATCTTCTCCACCGGCACGCCACGGGCATGGGACACATAAGCCGCCGCGCCCACCGCAGTACCGGCATCGCCGGAAGCCGGTTGTACGAACAGCTCCTTGACGTCGTCACGGGCGATGATTTTCTGGTTCAGCTTGACGTTCAAGGCACAGCCACCAGCGAACGCCAGCTTGCCGGTTTCCTTGAGCACGTCGCCCAGGTAGTGGTCGATCATTTGCAGCGCGAGCTTTTCGAACAGCGCCTGCATGCTGGCCGCGTAATGGATGTACGGCTCGTCGGCGATGTCGCCTTCGCGTTTCGGGCCGAGCCATTCGATGAGCTTCGGCGAGAAGTAGAAGCCCTTGCCCTTCTCTTTATAGCGGCGCAGGCCGATCACGTTGGCGTAGTCGGTGTTGATCACCAGTTCGCCATTTTCGAACGAGGCCAGGCGCGAGAAATCGTACTTGCTGGCATCGCCATAAGGCGCCATGCCCATGACCTTGAATTCGCCGTCGAGCATTTCGAAGCCGAGGAACTCGGTGATCGCGCCATACAGGCCACCCAACGAGTCCGGGTCGAAGAATTCCTTGATCTTGTGGATCTTGCCGTTCTGGCCATAACCGAAGAAGGTCGTGGCGTACTCGCCTTTGCCGTCGATGCCCAGGATTGCGGTTTTTTCCTGGAAGCCCGAGCAGTGATAGGCGCTGGAGGCGTGGGCCAGGTGATGCTCGACCGGTTCGATCTTGATTTTCTTCGGATCGAAACCCAGTTGCTCCAGGCACCAGACGATCTTGCGGCGATAGCGCTTGTAGCGACGGTTGCCCATCAGGATCGCGTCAAGGGCGCGGTCCGGGGCGTACCAGTACCGCTTGGCGTAGTGCCAACGCGCTTCGCCGAACAGGCTGATCGGCGCGAACGGAATCGCCACCACGTCGACGTCGGACGGCTTGATGCCAGCCTGCTCCAGGCAGAACTTCGCCGACTCGTAGGGCATGCGGTTCTTTGCATGTTTATCGCGTACGAAGCGCTCTTCCTCGGCCGCCGCGATCAGCTTGCCGTCGATGTACAGCGCTGCGGAAGGATCATGGCTAAGGGCGCCGGACAGGCCAAGAATCGTCAATGCCACAGGGGTCTAGCCTCTTAATATCTGCATACAGGCGACAAGCGCCGCGAAAAATTGAGTGCCACTCGCCAGGGCGCGGGGCAGCTAAAGGGCGGGATTATAGCTTAAAAGCGGCCTTAAGCCTCTAGCTGCGAGCGGCAAGCTTGAGGGGAAGGCTGCCTGGCGCTTTTGTGGCGAGGGAGCTTGCTC
>NZ_JBMDJD010000043.1:0-36152 GCF_057809015.1 Pseudomonas sp. FG6 | reverse complement strand
GTCAAGATTAAATTCCGAAACCCCTATCTGCTGATGCAGGTAGGGGTTTTGTTTTTGTGCTTGAAAAACTTTCAGAAAAAGGATGACCTGTGGGCCATCCTTTTTTGCATTCAGCTTGTTAAGCCTCTGGCACCGGACAGCTCAAATCCCCTTCCTTGCATTTGAGATAGGCCTTGAATGCCTCGATCCGAGCCTTGGTCTGGGCCGTGATGCAATTGTTGTGGATCAAGGGGTAGACACTTCCCCCTTCGACTCCAGACGCGGAGAAACTGCACTCGGCGTCACGGAAGCTGATCCAGGCTCGTTGAGCCTTGACCAGCATTTGCTTGGTTTCGGGGCTGTCCTTCAGGCGCGCGGTGATCTGCTGGTACAAACGGTTGAGCTCTTTGTCGGCGGCCTTGTTTTCCTGGGCGGCGCACTGGTTCATGTCACCTTGGGTCGTGGCATTGGCACAGTCGTCGGCTTGGGCCACAGTGAGAAAAAACAGTGGCGTCGTCGCCAGAAGCAAGCGTGGGAACATGGTCAATCTCTTCATGATGAGGCTGAAAGTGCCGGGGAAGTTTACATTGCCCCCGTGCCGTTTTTGCCTCGGCAACAATTGAAGACGGCGGTCTGATACAACTTTCCAGTTGGCCTCGTGGTCTTACAAGCCTACTGTTGAACACAGGAGGTGACCCATGCATTCATCTGATCGCATTGAAAGAAAGATCCTGCTCAAGGCGTCGCGTTCCCATGTCTGGCGGGCCCTGGCCAATGCAGAGGCCTTTGGCCAATGGTTTGGCGTTGCCCTTGAGGGTAAGCGGTTTGTGGCAGGTGAGCGGACCCAGGGCCAGATTACCTACCCAGGCTACGAACACCTCGTCTGGGACGTGCTGGTGGAGCGCGTGGAGCCTGAACGGGTGTTCTCGTTCCGCTGGCACCCTTACGCGGTCGAGCCGCAGGTGGATTATTCCCAGGAGTCCGAAACACGGGTGCAGTTCGATCTGGAGGACATGGACGGCGGCACCCTGCTCAAAGTGGTGGAATCGGGGTTTGATAGCCTTCCAGAGGCGCGTCGCCTCAAGGCCTTTCGCATGGATAGCCGTGGCTGGGACGAGCAGATGGCCAACATCGAGGCATTCCTGAGTAAAACCTGATCTTTGGCCGTCCGAATCGCGAGCGCGAAGGTTTTTGCAAGTCAGGTATAGCGAATGTCTTACACGCCTTGGTAGTTATGTCTTCTATTGCACTTTGGATCCGACGCGTAATCTGGACTCATCCACTGAAGCACAGGAAGTGCTCAGGATCAGGGACGATCGACCTTGCAAGGATGGCTATCGACAGGGAGTCGTAATGGTCTTGGAAAAACCCGCTTCGGCGGGTTTTTTTTCGTCTGCGAAAAAGTGCTTCGCGCATGACACCCGCGTCCCAGGCTTCACGCACTCTTGACCAACAGGCTTGCGCCAGGAAACGGTGTATTCGGGCTGGCACCTGACCTGCGTGGCGAGGAGATACCCCCTCGCCACCGGCCTATATCTGGCCGGGACGTACCATCAAGCCAGTTCCAGCCGCGCCGCGGCGCGTTGGGTGATCTGCGAGCGCACGCGGAACGATTCTGCGGCGCGCCGCTGGGCTTGCTCCACGACTTGCGTGGGAGCGGTGTCCGGGCTGCCAGCGTTGAAGGGTGGGGCTGGGGCGTACTCGAGTTGCAGCTGGACCAGTTCGGCGGTGTCCTGGTCGAACAACTCGGCTGCCAGGGTCAAGGCAAAATCGATCCCCGCCGTGATGCCGCCACCGGTGAGCAGGTTGCCGTCGCGCACTACACGGTCCTTGACCGGTGTCGCGCCCAGGGTTTGCAGCAGGCTGTGATAGGCCCAGTGGGTGGTGGCGCGCTTGCCCTGCAACAGGCCCGCCGCACCGAGCACCAGCGAACCGGTGCACACCGACGTGATGTATTTGGCCTCGGCGGCCTGCCGCTTGATGAAGGCGAGTGTCTGTTCGTCTTCCATCAAGGGACCGACGCCGCTTCCGCCGGGGACGCAGATCACGTCCAGTTTCGGGCAGTCGGCGAACGTGGTGGTTGGCAACAGCACCAGCCCGGTACTGGCGGTGATGGGGGCCAGGTCTTTCCAGATCAGGTGGACTTTCACGTCCGGCAACGAAGCCAGCACGTCATAAGGGCCGGTGAGGTCCAACTGCTGGACCTGGGGAAATAACAGTAGACCGATCTGTAGCGTCATGGCGTTTCTCCTGTGGATGGTGCCCGAGGGGTGGACGGTTTTACTTTAGGTCCGTAGGCTCTGGCGCATACGCCAATAAACCCTCGAATCACGCCAATATGTCCCATATACCGAAAACCATTCATGTATTGGCCTTCGCCAACGTGCAAGTGCTGGACGTCACCGGGCCCTTGCAGGTGTTCGCGTCGGCCAACGACCTGGCTCGTCAGCAAGGTCTGCCGTTGCCCTACGCGCCCCGGGTCATAGCTGCCGGGGGCGGGGCGGTGGTGTCCTCGGCAGGGTTGACGCTGATGGCCGAGCCGCTGCCAAGCGAAGGCAGTGACACGTTGTTGATCGCCGGTGGTTGGGGCGTGTACGAGGCGGCTAAAGACCCGGCGCTGGTGGCCTGGGTCAAGGAACATGGCTTGCGTTCGCGCAGGGTGGCCTCGGTGTGTACTGGGGCATTTCTGCTGGCAGCCAGCGGCTGGCTGGATGGCCGGCGCGTGGTAACCCATTGGACGCGCTGCGAACAACTGGCCGAGCAGCATCCGCAGCTGCGGGTCGAACCCAATCCGATCTTTATCAACGACGGTCCGGTCTGGACTTCGGCTGGGGTCACGGCCGGCATCGACCTGGCCCTGGCCCTGGTGGAGGACGACCTGGGGCGCGCCATGGCCCTGGAGGTCGCTCGGCAGTTGGTGGTGTTCCTCAAGCGACCTGGCGGGCAATCACAATTCAGCGTGATGTTGTCCCTGCAAAAACAGGGCAACCGTTTTGATGAGCTGCACGCCTGGATCGCCGAGAACCTTACTCAAGACCTGGGGCTGTCGAATCTGGCGGCCCAGGCGGGCATGAGCGAGCGCAGCTTTGTACGCCACTACCGTGCCGACACCGGCCAGACCCCGGCGCGGGCCGTGGAGTTGATTCGCGTGGAAACTGCCCGCCGGCTGCTGGCCGACACCGCGCTACCCATCAAGCGCGTTGCGGTGCAGTGCGGCTTCGGCAGTGAGGAAACCCTACGCCGTGGTTTTTTGCGGGCGATGGGCGTGACGCCCCAGGCCTATCGCGAGCGGTTTGCCGCCCTGTCTTGAGGCGGCTTGCGGCATCGCACGGTTATGTTCAGGCGGGTTCCTGATTAACGTATTTGGCTCGATCCGGCGTGAACGTCACGATCATGTTCGTGCTGGAGCAGGTGAGGGTACGTTCCTGGGACAGGTCGATGTCCAGGTCTTCACCGCGCAGGCCTTGCCATTGGGCGAGGTACTTGAGGCAGCCGAATTTTTCGTTTTTCTTCAAGCTGCGGCTGACACCGCCTTTCCAGCCCAGTACCGGTAACTCGCCGGCTTGGCAGCGTTGTGCCAGTTCGGGAAATTTCATCGCCCGCTCGCGGCCGATTTCCCAGCATTTGATCAGGCCCCGATCGTGGCTTTCCCAGAGATCTTCCCGGGTGAGGCCTGTTCGGGGTGGGGTGGTGATGGGACGTTTGATATGGCTCATGCCGGATCCTTGAGTCGGGTTTTTGTCGGGCAG
Source organism: Pseudomonas sp. FG6 (assembly GCF_057809015.1). NCBI lineage: Bacteria > Pseudomonadati > Pseudomonadota > Gammaproteobacteria > Pseudomonadales > Pseudomonadaceae > Pseudomonas > Pseudomonas sp. FG6. Next base: position 32,424 of record NZ_JBMDJD010000043.1, on the reverse strand, counting down.
CTCCGCTGCACCCGTGTGGGCTCCGATCTTAGGAGGGGTTTTGCGGGCTGGCAACTCGAAGCGGGGCGGGGCGATAAATGGCGATAGAAGCCCAAGCTGCTTTTGTGGCGAGGGCGCTGGCTCCCGCTGGGTTGCGAAGCGACCCACAATCTTCGGAAGTCTTGGAAGATGTTGCGCCTGCTGTGCAGTCGAGCGGGAGCAAGCGCCCTCGCCACAAGGGCAGCGTTCCATGAACTACCAACCCCCCGAAAGTCTTTTCCGCCACTTCGAGGGGCACGTCGGGGCTGATGTGCCGACCGGCCTGGGTGCGACTGCTGGCCTGTGTTTCGGACCCGTACGTCTGGTGCGGGTCGAACACGAATTGGAAAACGCCTTCGATGCCAACGGGCAATTCTTCGGAAATTTCCTACACTTATTTCCGTACCTGTCGCCGTTTGTCCGTTTGACAGGCCCATGGACGGTTCGCTGTTCCCTCGTATTGGCAGTCTGAACCCCTTAGCCGGTTGCCGCTGACGGATTGTGACGTCGGGGGTACGCCCGGCCGATCATGCCAAGCGAAACAATCAGATGATGCTGCTTCTACGCACAGGCCTGGCGGCGCTGTTGCTGGGCTCATTGAGTGTGGTGCCACAGGCTGACGCGGCGCCCGAGTCGTTGCAGGTACTCGGGCGCTCCGATGTGGGCGACTATGCGGTGTCGCTGGCTCCGGCCGATTGGCGCTGGTTGCGCGACAAGGGCACCTTGCTGCTGGGGGCCTCGGCGCCGGACTACGCGCCTTTCAGCATCACCGGCAGCGGTCGCGACTACGAAGGCCTGACCGCCGACTACGCGCAACTGCTGGGGCAGCTCTTGCACGTTCAGGTCCAAATCCGGCGCTATCCGTCGCGCGCCGAATCGCTCCAGGCCTTGCGCGGCGGTGATATCGACCTGCTCGGCACCGCCAACGGCTTCGAGGCCGCCGAGCCGGACCTGGCGATGTCCCAGGCCTACGCCGATGACCTGCCCACCCTGGTGGCTCGCGTCGACGACAGCCAGGACCTGCCCCCGGACCTGGCGGGCAAGCGGGTGGCCATGCTGTATCACTATTTGCCACCAGACACGGTCAAGGCCTTTTATCCCGACGCCACCTTGCAGCTGTACCCCTCGACTCTCAGCGCCATCGGCGCCGTGGCGTTCGGTCAGGCCGACGTCTACCTGGGGGATTCGATCAGTGCCAACTACCTGATCAGCAAGAATTACCTGAACAACGTCCAGCTCGCGGATTTCTCGCGCATGGAAGTGCAGCCCTTTGCCTTCGCCGTCAATCGCGACAATGGGCGCCTGTTGCGCGTCATCAATGCCGCGCTACAAGCCATTCCCGCCGGCGAACGCATGAGCATCCTGCGGCGTTGGAGTGCGGGCGGCGCGAGCATGCCGGGCCAGCAAACGATGCATTTCAGCGTCCGCGAGCAACGCTGGCTCGACGCCCATCCGCGGATCAACGTGGCGGTCAACGAGAACTTCCTGCCGCTGACATTCTTCGACGAGCAAGGCCAATTGCGCGGCATCGGCGCCGATGTGCTGGCCAGGATCAGCCTGCGCACCGGTCTGAAATTCGATGTGCAGCGTGGCGATTCGGTGGATGACCTGATCGGCCGGATCAAGCGCGGCCAGGCTGACGTCCTCGTCACCGCCATCCCCAGCGCCGAACTCGAAAGCGAGTTGCGCTTTACCCGGCCGTACCTGACGAACCCGTTCGTGCTGGTGGTGCCGGCCCGGGCCAAGGCACCGCTTACCTTGGACCAGTTGGCCGGCCAGCGCCTGGCGCTGGTGCGTGGCAACGTATTGCGTGAGTTTTTGTTGGAGCAGTTCCCGCGCGTGCAGTTGGTGGCGGCACAGAACGCGGCCGACGCCATGGCGATGGTGGCCGCCGGGACGGCGGACGCGGCGATCAATCCGCTGATCAGCGCCCGCTACATGATCTCCCGCCAGTACCGCGACAAATTGCAGGTCACCAGCACCGTGGGCACCTTGCCGGCACGTGTTGCGTTGGCGACGAACCGTGGGGCACTGGAGCTTTACTCGATCCTGGACAAGGCGCTGTTGAGCATCTCCCCCGAAGAAATGGACGAGTTGACCAATCGCTGGCGCAGTGAAGTGGTGATCGACAACAGTTACTGGCTGCGCAACCGCACCACTATCTTGCAAGGGTTTGCCGTCGCCGCGCTGCTGTTGCTGGTGACCTTGGGCTGGGTCATTTACTTGCGGCGCGTGCTGGAGCAACTGCGGCTCGCCAAGGAAAGTGCCGACGACGCCAATCGGGCCAAGACCACCTTCGTGGCGACCATGAGCCATGAGATCCGCACGCCGATGAATGCGGTGATCGGCATGCTGGAGCTGGCGCTGAAAAAGGCCGACCAGGGCATCGTCGACCGGTCCGCCATCGAAGTCGCGTCGGGTGCTGCCCATGGCATGCTCGACTTGATCGGCGACATCCTCGACATCGCCCGCATCGAGTCGGGCCGGTTGTCGCTGACGCCGCAGCGGGCCAACCTCAAGGCCCTGGTAGAGTCGGTGGTGCGGATTTTCGAGGGCCTGGCCCGGCAGAAGCACCTGGGCTTGATACTGACGCTGGACGCCGCGATCGACTGCGATGTGTCGCTCGATCCTTTGCGCTTCAAGCAGATCGTCTCGAACCTGTTGAGCAACGCCATCAAGTTTACCGAGCAGGGCCAGGTGCGTCTGAGTGTGCGCGGCGAGCCGGACCCCGGGCATGCGAGCCTGGCTATTTGCCTGCGGGTCGAGGACACCGGCTGCGGCATTTCCCCCGAAGACCAGCGTCGCCTGTTCAGTCCCTTTACCCAGGCCAGCCAAGGCGCCCAGTCGGCGCGCAGCGGTTCCGGGTTGGGGTTAGTCATCAGCCGCACCTTGTGCGAAATGATGGGCGGCACACTGACGTTGCACAGTGAGCCGGGGGAGGGCACGCAGGTCGAGATCCTGCTGAGCCTGCCGGTGCTCGACGCCCTGCCGGCGGTGGAGCATGGCGCGGGCGAGGCGTTGCTGCCGGGGCCGGTGCTGAAGATCCTGGTGGTCGACGACTACCCGGCCAACCGGATGCTGCTGTCCCGGCAACTGGGCTACCTGGGACACCGCGTCGAGGAGGCGCAGAACGGTATCGAGGGCCTCCAGGCCTGGCGCAGCGAGCACTTCGATGTGGTAATTACCGACTGCAACATGCCCTTGATGAGTGGTTATGAGCTGGCCCGCGCCATTCGCGCCGAGGAGCGCGCCCGTCAGCTGTTGCCCGGGGTGATCCTGGGGTTCACGGCCAACGCCCAGCCCGAGGAAAAGGTGCGTTGCGTCGACGCCGGGATGGACGATTGCCTGTTCAAACCCATCAGCCTGACGGTGCTCCATGGCTGCCTGGCCTCGGTCACGCCCCACGCTTCGGCGGCCTCGTCCAGCGACGACTTCGACTTGAGCAGCCTGGAACAACTGACCGGCGATGACACCAATGCGCTTAAGCAATTGCTGGGAGAACTGCTCAACAGCAATGCCGAGGATCAAGCGCGACTGCTGCAGTTGTTCTCCGGACAAGACCTGCCGGGCCTGGCGGACCTGGCGCACCGGATCAAGGGCGGTGCACGCATCATTGACGCGCAACGCCTGGTCGCGGCCTGCGAGGCGCTGGAAAACGCTTGCCGGGGAGGTCACGCGTTGCAACTCGCCGAACCCGTGGAAATCCTTCACCAAGCCATGGAGCAACTGAAGGATCAACTCAAGACCCATGTGGCGAGGGAGCTTGCTCCCGCTGGACCGCGAAGCGGTCCCCTTGGCTCCTGATTACGATAAATTCCCTCCATGTAAGGGCGGCGTCTGTCCATATTTTCGGAATAGTCCTACATCGTCTTTCAAACGCTTCCTCTAGCCTGACGGCCCTTAATGTTCTTGAGCCGGTCCTTACCTGGCGCGTTGCTATTGGAAAGCTTGCCATGCCGAACAAAGCACTCCGTATCCTGATTGCCGACCCACACCACGCCCATCGAGTCGTACTGGAGCGCCTGCTCAATCAACTGGGCTATTTCCGGATAGTCCCCGTGAGCCATATGCAGGCGCTGCTGACACTGGTGGAGTACGGCAGCGAGCCGTTCGACCTGGTGGTCATCAACGCCGGGCTGGCAAGCGGGGCGCTGGACCTCCAGGATTTTGTTGCCTATAACCCACAGGTCCGTCACGGGATGATCTACAACGCTGAGCCGATTGCTTTCTCGCCGATGCCCGTCGCACGTCGATCGAGCCTGCACCTGAACCAAGCGCCATTACCTGATCTGGCTTCACTCAAGCGACTGATGACGCACGTTGACCCTCAGGCCGATGAGTCGCTGCAAACGTGGGAGCGCCCGCTTCGGCAGGGCCATGGGCGTTGAGATCGACCGTCGGTCGGCACTGTCGGACCTGACAGGTGGCGTGGCCTGGCGCTTGTGCAAGAGTCCGGTGCAGTCATGGCACCGGTGCCGTTTGTTTTGACCTGGGGAATTGCCTTGAAAGACGTATTGATCGTGGACGACCACCCTGTCATCCGAGGAGCGCTTCGGCTCGTTTGCCAGAATGAGGGGTTCAGCCACATCAGGGACGCCAACGGCGCGGCCGAAGCCAGGGCATTCATCAAGGAGAGCCCGCCGGACCTGGTCATCCTGGACCTGGTGATGAACGGTTTCGATGGCCTGGACCTGTTGGTCTGGATCATGGCCCAGTACCCGGAGTGCAGTGTGCTGGTGTTCACCTCCCAGGACGCGCAGCACTTTTGCAACCGCTGCATCTCGGCCGGTGCCCGTGGGTTCGTGACCAAGAAAAGCGACCTCAAGGAACTGACCAAGGCCATCCAGGCGTTGAAATCCGGTTACGCCTATTTCCCCCAAGTGTCCGTCAGGCTGGATTTCCAGCAGCGCAGCGAGCAACAGGCCCTGGAAAGCCTCTCCACCCGCGAGCTGTCCATCCTGCGCATGTTGGCCATGGGCATGCGCGGCAAGGACATCGCCGAAAACCTGTTCCTGAGTCCGAAGACAGTCAGCACCTACAAGACCCGCCTGTTGGAAAAGCTCGGCTTGCAGTCCTTGGTGGGCTTGTCGGAATTTGCCAAGCGTAATCACCTCTAGATGAACTGAATCCAAACGGTGGTTTATTGTTCTCTGGATAGAACGCTAAGGCCGGTTTTTGCCGTCTAGTGCTGCAAACAGCTCGGTTTTAAGCTGTGTCCATCTTCGCAACACCTGATTTGGAGACACAGCATGAAAAACATCATCGGCCTATACACCAGCCCGCGGCCCCATTGGGTTGGCGATGGCTTCCCGGTTCGCACGCTGTTTTCCTACGACAACCTGGGCAAGCACATCAGCCCGTTCCTGCTCCTGGACCACGCCGCGCCCACTGAATTCACACCGACCACCGAGCGACGCGGCGTTGGCCAGCACCCTCATCGCGGTTTCGAAACGGTGACCATCGTCTACCAGGGCGAGCTGGAACACCGGGACTCCACCGGCAGCGGCGGCAAGATCGGCCCTGGCGATGTGCAGTGGATGACCGCCGCTTCCGGGATCATCCATGAAGAATTCCATTCCCAAGCCTTCGCTCGGCAAGGTGGATTCATGGAAATGGTGCAGCTGTGGGTCAACCTGCCGGCCAAGGACAAAATGGCCCCGGCCGGCTACCAGACGATCCTCAAGGACGACATCCCGAACATCGCGTTGAAGAACGACGCCGGCAGCCTGCGCCTGATCGCCGGGACCTTCGACGGGCATCACGGCCCGGCGAAGACCTTCACACCCATCGACGTCTGGGACATCCGCTTGAACGCCGGCAAAGACCTCACCCTGGACCTGCACGAAGGTCGCAACACGGCCCTGGTGGTGTTGCGCGGTTCGGTCCAGGCCAATGGTCGCGAGCGCGTCGAGGCCGGACAACTGGCGCTGTTCGACCGGGCAGGTGACCAGGTGTACCTGCAAGCCGACAACGACGCGGTGGTGCTGTTGCTCAGCGGCGAACCGATCGACGAGCCCATCGTCGGCCATGGCCCGTTCGTGATGAACAGCGAACAGGAAATCCACCAGGCGTTCACCGATTTTCATTCCGGGCGCTTTGGCCGGATGGAATAGCCACTCCGATTCAACATGTAGGAGCGGGCTTGCTCGCGAAGGCGTTGTGCCAGCGGACATGTACTTCGCTGACACTCCGCTTTCGCGAGCAAGCCCGCTCCCACAGTATCTCTACAGCCGGTTCAATCTGTGCCAATCTTCGCCAATGGCCTTCCTGGAGCTGTCCCGATGCTGTTTCTGATTTCCGAGCACCCGCTGCTCTGTTCCCTGGCGCTGCTGGTGCTCGACCTACTGATATGGCGGCTGGTCAGCGCGGATCGGGTCTATTGGAAGATCGGTGCGCGGCTGGTGATTTTTTCGTTGTTCAGCGCTTTGCTGTTCAACGAAGGGCTCAACCCCATGGAGCCGGCGCAGTGGGTCGATAACGTGCCGCGACATCTGGCCGCCACAGGGTTGCAGATTGCCTGGTGGCTGTTCGCCGCGCGCACGCTGACGGTGATGATCGGCGCGGTGATGATGCAACGCGTCGGTCATACCGGGCGGTTGCTGCAGGATCTGCTGGGCGCGGTGATCTTCCTGATCGCCATCATCGCGGCCCTGGCCTATGTGCTGGACCTGCCGGTCAAGGGCGTGCTGGCGACGTCCGGGGCGATGGCGATCATCGTCGGCCTGGCGCTGCAAAGCACCCTCAGCGACGTGTTCTCCGGCATCGTGCTCAACACCACCAAGCCTTATCAGCTCGATGACTGGATTTCCATCGATGGCACCGAAGGCCGCGTCACTGACATCGACTGGCGCGCCACGCGCTTGCAGACTGCCCAGGGCAGCATGGCGGTGATCCCCAATTCCCTGGCCGCGAAGGCCAAGGTCATCAATTTCAGTCGGCCTAGCGATGTGCACGGGCTGAACATCAGCGTCCAGGTCAGCCCCCATGCGCGACCACAGAAAGTGATCGAAGCGTTGGAGCGGGCGATGATCGGCTGTCGCGCGTTGCTGGCGAGCCCGGCGCCGAGTGTGACGCTCAAAAGCTGTGACAGTGACGGCGCGCAGTACGAGATCAATGGGTTTGTCGCGTCCATGAGCCAGAAGCGCGAAGTGCGCAATCAACTCTTCGACCTGGCGTTCCGACACTTGCGAGCCTCGGGGGTGAGCCTGTTGTCCAGCAGTGAAAACGCCGCGCCCAGTGGTGTCTCGCGGCCCCGGGCGTTGTTGGAAAGCTCAAGCATTTTCTCCACCTTGCGCCAGGAGGAGAAAGACACCTTTAGCCAGAACATGACCCTGCAAACCTTCCGTGCCGGCGATGTGATCCTGGCCGCCGGAGAAGTCAGCGATCACCTGTTCATCATCGAGTCCGGCGTGGTCAGCGCGAGCCTGGTGCGTAACGGCCAGACACTCGAGGGCGGGCGAATGGGGCCAGGGGAGGTGATTGGCGAGGCAGGGATCCTGTCCGACCAGGCCGCGTTGGCGAATTTTTCCGCCAAGACGTTCTGCACCCTGTATCGCATCGAGAAAAGCTACCTCAAGCCCTGCCTGGAGGCCCGGCGCGACATCAACGATGCGATGAAGAACCTGCTGGACGTGCGCATGCACCTGGCCCAGAACCTGATCCGCGAGGTGCCCCAGCCAGTGGTCAAGAAGCGGTTCCTGCAATGGCTGCGCAGCCGCGCCTGATTGAAGGGAGCATGGTTCCCTGTGGCGAGGGAGCTTGCTCCCGCTGGGCTGCGCAGCGGCCCTAAAAAGAGCGACTCCATTCATCTGGCACACCGAGGTGTCAGGTTTTGGGTCTGCTGCGCAGCCCAGCGGGAGCAAGCTCCCTCGCCACGCAAGAGTCTCTTCCCTGGCTGCTTCCACCGGCCTGCCATTGGCCACCCGAACTTCCCAACAATTGGCTATTTGTACGGCGCCGGCACGGGGCTAACGTAACGCCACACCCAATTGTCCTGGAGTTCAGCATGCAACCGCGTATCGATTTCTACACCGCCTCCCCTGATGCCTTCAAAGCCATGTTGGCCCTGGAAACCGCCGTCTCCAAGCTGGGCCTGGAAAAGTCCCTGTTGGAGTTGGTCAAGCTGCGCTCTTCGCAAATCAACGGCTGCGCCTTCTGCATCGACATGCACACCGCCGACGCGCGCAAGGAGGGCGAAACCGAGCGCCGTCTCTACGCCGTGACCGCCTGGCGCGAAGCACCATTCTTCACCGGTCGCGAACGCGCCGCGCTGGCCTGGACCGAAGCGCTGACCCGCATCAGCGAAACCCACGCCCCGGACGCGGACTACGCGCTGTTGAGCGAACACTTCAACCCCAAGGAAATGGTCGACCTGACCGTGGCGATCAACGCCATCAACGGCTGGAACCGCTTGGCGGTGGGCTTTCGCAAGATGCCAGAGGCTTGATCGGGAAACGAAAACACCTGTGAAAGTATGGGCGCCTGTGGGAGCTAAGCTTGCTCGCGATACAGACACCTCGGTTTCAAAAGGACCGCGTCGTCTGCATCGCGGGCAAGCCTTGCTCCCACAAGGTTTCAGACTTTCAGGATCTTGCCACTGGCCGCCACCACCACCAACGAAAGCGCCAGCAGCCCGAACGCCACACTCAAGCTGCTGCCATGGGCGACGAAGCCGATCAGCGCCGGCCCGGCGAGGATGCCGGCGTAGCCGATGGTGGTGATGGCCGGCACGGCGATCGCCTCCGGCATCAGCGTCTGTTTGCCGACGGCGGTGTACAGCACCGGCACGATGTTCGAACAGCCGGCGCCCACCAGCGCGTACCCCAACAGCGCTGCCTGCCACATCGGTGCCAGGGTGGCCAGCAGGAACCCCGCAGCGGCAACCGAGCCGCCGTAGATGATCACGCGCCGGGCGCCCAGGCGATGCACCACCGAGTCGCCTGTCAGCCGGCCGACGGTCATGGCCAGCGCGAACGCGGCGTACCCCAGCCCGGCGTAGGCGGTCTCCACCCCACGTTCGGCGGTCAGGAACACCGCGCTCCAATCCAGCACCGCACCTTCGGCCAGGAACACGATGAAACACAGGATGCCGATGAACAGCACCACGCCATGGGGGATGGCGAACGCCGGCCCCGAGCTTTCGCTGCCATAGGGCAACAGGTGCGGGGCCGCCTTGCACAACGCCACCAGCAGCAGGATATTGACCGCCAGCGTCGCCCCCAGCGGTGAAAGCCCGAGGCCTAGCAGCGCGCTCACGCCAGCGGCGCCAATGATCCCGCCGAGGCTGAACATGCCGTGGAAGCCCGACATCATGGTCTTGCCACTGGCCCGTTCGACGATCACCGCTTGCAGGTTCACGGTCGAGTCCACGGTGCCGAGCCCGGCGCCAAACAGGAACAAGGCCGCCACCAGCCAGGGCAGGGAGGTCAGGGTTGCCAGCAGCGGCAACGCCAGGCAGATCAGCAGCGTGCCACCGCTGAGTACCCGACGGCAGCCGAATCGTCCCGCCAGCGCCCCGGAAATCGGCATCGCCAGGATCGAGCCGACCCCCAGGCATAACAGCAGCAAGCCAAGGGTGCCTTCGTCCAGATTTGCCCGCACCTTGGCATATGGCACCAACGGCGCCCAGGCGGCGATGCCGACACCGGCGATGAGGTAGGCGATACGGGTGGACATCTGCTCCAGGCGTCCGGGGATAAACGTGGGTGGGGGCGTGATGGCGGTCATGAAGCGTCCTTGGTTTTCGTGCGGTGCGAGGGTGCGGGCAGGGACCTATGCTTGCATATCCACTGACTGTCTCGCGACCTCAAGGTGCCAACCGATGTGCCTGCGCGGGGGCAAGCTTTGCCCGGTCGCCAGCCCTGGCATACAGTACGGGGTTTCGCTGACTGACTCCGGGACCGATCCATGACGCAGTTTTACGACGCACGCGGCAATATTTACGGCGTGGTTTCACCCCGGCAGATCCGCGAGCTTGGCATTGATCTGCCCACCTCGGCTGTCCAGGCCGCGCAAGTGCGCGAATCCTGGGCCGCGGCGGCCGTGCAGGCCTTTTGCAGTTGGGTACCGGGCGAGGCGCCTGCGGATGCCAAGGCCCATCGCAGCGACGGCTTGCTGGTGGGGCCGTTCCAGGAGGCGCCGCCTTTCGATCTGTTGATCGTCAACACTGACGGCACCCTGGCCGAGCGCAGCGGCAATGGCCTGACGATTTTCTCCCAGGCCCTGCGCGAGCAAGGCCTGATGCCGGCCGATGGGGCGTGCCTGTTGCAGGTTCATCACGACAAACAGACCGGCACATCACCGCTGCAAACCTCGGTTCGCATCGCTGAGTTCGAGGGCGTGCAAGGTTTCTGGCTGGACTTGGGGCGACCGCTGTTTGGTCCTCAGGCCGTTGGCGCCCAAGAGGTGGAGTGCGTGATCTTCAACCAGCGTGACGTCAGTCGGGTAGTCGGGCTCCATGGTTTGAACCCGGCCTGGGGTCACAGCCAGTTCGTGAGCATGGGCAACCCGCATTGCGTGACCCTGGTGGACAACCCCGAGGCGTTGCCGAGTAACCCGCAGATGCGCGAACCGGCCTTGTCCCGGAGCCTGACCCGCATCGCCTACGCGGCGCCCGGTGGCGGTGGCGTGCCGTGTCCGGCGGGGGTGAACCTGCAATGGGCCTGGCGCGAGGCCGATCATCGAATCGCGGCCCGGGTGTTCGAGCGCGGGGAAGGCCCCACCGCTTCGTCGGGCACTAGCGCCAGCGCCGTGGCCAGCGCGGCGTGGCGGGCGGGGTGGGTGAAGGCGGGGACGGTGAATGTGGTGATGCCCGGCGGCACTGCGCCGATCTTGCTGGAAGAAGCGGCTGGCGAGTTGGTGGGGGTCAGGTTGTTTGGGATGGCGCGGCGGGTGTCGTAGCGTTTCTGGCGTTTTGCGGCGTGGCCACTGCCGCATTCCTGTCAACTGACCTACCGCAGGGGTGGGCGCCATCAACCCACTTGCGGCCCGAATTCCACCACCGGCATCTGCCGCTTCATCAACACCTCACCGTTGCGAATCGAATAAAGCGGCAAGCCCTGGCTGCGGATCACTTCGTAATCGCTGTCGGCCGACAGGATCAGCAGGTTCGCCGGGCGGCCGGGTTCCAGCCCGTAGCGTTCGCCCAGGGCAAGGGCCTTGGCGCTGTTGTCGGTGACCAGGTCCAGGGCGCTTTGCAGGTTGCGGTAGCCGAGCATGTGGCAGATGTGCAGGCCGGCTTCCAGGACCCGCAGGATATTGCCGTTGCCCAACGGGTACCACGGGTCAACGATGGAGTCCTGGCCGAAGCACACGTTCATCCCGGCTTCGAGCAGTTCATTGACCCGGGTGACGCCGCGGCGTTTGGGGAAGTTGTCGAAGCGCCCTTGCAGGTGGATGCTCTCGGTGGGGCAGGAGACGAAACTGATGCCCGAATGCCCGAGCAGGCGGAACAGCTTGGCGCAGTAGGCGTTGTCGTAGGAACCCATGGCGGTGGTGTGGCTGGCGGTGACGCGGGCGCCCATGTCGCGACTGCGGGCCTCTTCGGCAAGCACTTCGAGAAAACGCGAGTGTGGGTCGTCGGTTTCGTCGCAATGCACATCCACCAGGCAGCCGGTGCGCTCGGCCAGGTCCATGAGGAATTTCACCGAGCTGACGCCCTGGTCGCGGGTGTACTCGAAATGGGGAATACCGCCTACCACGTCGGCGCCCATGCGGATTGCTTCTTCCATCAACTCGCGGCCATTGCGGTAGGACTCGATGCCTTCCTGGGGAAACGCGACGATCTGCATGTCCACCAGGTGCCGGCTTTGCTCGCGCACCTCGAGCATCGCCTTGAGGGCGGTGAGTTCGGGGTCGGTCACGTCGACGTGGGTGCGCACGTGCTGGATGCCATGGGCGGCGAGGGCCTGCAGGGTTTTCTGGGCGCGGGTGCGGGTGTCTTCCTGGGTGATGGTGGCCTTGCGCTCGCCCCAGCACTCGATGCCTTCGAACAGCGTGCCGCTCATGTTCCAGCGCGGCTCGCCGGCGGTGAGGGTGGCATCCAGATGGATGTGCGGTTCGACAAAGGGCGGGACCACCAGGTTGCCACCGGCATCGAGGTCGTCGGCCCCCAGGCTGGGCGCCTCGGTCTGGCGGGCGATGCTGGCGATCAGGCCGTTTTCCAGGTGCAGTTCATGCAAGCCTTCGTGGTTGCGCAGGCGGGCGTTGATGATGTGCATCGGGCGAGTCCTTTAAAGGTCTTGGAGTGGCGCGTCAGCCGTGAAAGGCGCCATCGCATCGACCAATAGCATAGACGGGCTCATTGCGCATGCGGTTTCCTTGTGGGGGCAAGGCTTGCCCGCGATTCAGGCGCCGCGGCTGCAGAAAGTCCGTGTCGCTTTCATCGCGAGCAAGCTTTGCTCCCACAGGCCCGGGCGTTATTCGCCGTGGTAGATGCAGCCGCTGGTGCAGGTCTCGTGGATACGAATGGCGCTGAGTTCCGGCAGCAGAGGCTTGAGTTCGTTCCAGATCCACTTGGCCAGGACTTCGCTGGTGGGGTTTTCCAGGCCGGGGATGTCGTTGAGGTAGTTGTGGTCCAGGCGCTCGTAGAGCGGCTTGAAGATCGCCTTGATCTCCGAGAAGTCACGGATCCAGCCGGTGTGCGGGTCGATGTCGCCGCTCAGGTGGATCGCCACCTTGAACGAGTGGCCGTGCAGGCGGCCGCACTTGTGGCCTTGCGGCACGTGGGGCAGGCGGTGGGCGGATTCGAAGGTGAATTCTTTGAAAATTTCCACAGGGTCGGGCTCTTTGAGGTCGGTCGCGAGGCAGGCGGCGCAGTTTATCAGGTTGATACCGGCGGCGCGCGAGCAGGTTGACTAAAGGGTCAGCAAACGCTCGCCCAGCCCGCCGTTGGCGGCCAGTTCGAGAAACTCGTCACCGAGCCGGCGGCTCTCGTCCATCGCCGTGCGCCAATATTTGCGGCGGCTCGGGTCATCGCCCATGAAACGCTTGAAGTCGTTGCGGTCCGGCAGTTTGCCGTAGGGCAGGCGGGACAGGTATTCGCGCGATGGCGCCAGCAGCAGGACATCTTGCAGGCGTCCGGCATCGGCCCGGCGCCACGGCAGGCCCTTGTCGAACCAGCCGGGAATGACGCGGTCGGTGAAGTGCGGATACAGCACGATATCGTCGCCGCTGTAGGGCAGGTCGAGGTGGTAGTCCAGCAGGCCACCGTCGCGGTAGGTACCGGCACCGGCACCCGGCAGGTCGCGCACGCCTTCCATCACCATCGGGATCGAGCCCGAAGCCAGCAAAGCCTGGCGCAAATTGCCGATCTGCAGCGGGACGAAGCGCGACGGGAAGTCATTCAACGGATGCAGCGGCGGGGCCAGGCGCGGGTCGTGGATGATCAGCCGTTCGAAATGCCGCGACAGCCGCGCTCGACCGCGCAGGTTGTCGGCGATAACCGACGACAGCCCCAGGCCCAACCGGCCGCGATGGTCCTGGGCCAGGAGGCCGTGGCTCTTGACCACCATGATGTTGAGTCGGTAATGCGGGTTGTCGAGGATCGAGCGGTCGCGCCCTTCGAGCAGGTCATCGAGCATGCGCTGGGAGCTCTGGCTGACCCCGGCCATGGTCACGCCCTTGGCAAAGCTCTGTTCGTTGTACAAGGTGCCCAGGCGCTGGATCCCTTGCGCGGCGTCCGGCAGGCAGGCGCTGGCGAAGCGCCAGGAGCCCACCGAAGCGCCGATCAGCGAGCGCTCCCGGGGCGCGGCGGGCAGCCATTGGCCGAACAGCGCCAGGTCCAGCCCCTGGATACCCAAGGCCTTGGGCCCACCGGCGGCGCCCGGCAGGGTTCCGACATCGACAGCGTCGAGGCCGGCCTGGCGAATGCGCGCGAACGCACGCGGGCCGGCCTTGAGGGTCAGGGCGGGAAACTTGATGTGGATGGCGGCCATATCGGTCTCGTGACGTGAGTGAGCAAGGGAGTATAGCGACACCGCTTTCTATGGGAGCGGGGCTTGTGGGAGCAAAGCTTGCTCGCGATACAGGCGACACAGTTCAACTGCAGGACGGTGCCATCGTTCATCGCGAGCAAGCTTTGTTCCCACAAAATTTTGTGCTCTCACAGATTTCGTGTTGTTCACTGCATTGGCCCCCACAAGCATCCATCCACCTTGATCTGAGTTCCATGATGGCCATTCAGTTTCAGTTAAGTTCCCCCCGATACAGTCCGCCCCGGTAACGATTATAAGAAGGAGACACCCCATGAATCGCCTCACTGCCTTTTTCATCACGGCCTTCATGACGTTCAGTGGCTTGGCCCACGCACGGGATCTCACGGCTGACGAAGCCCAAAAATTGCAGGACGCTGGTACCATCCTGTCTTTCGGACAACTTGATGCCACGGCCTTGGCCAAACACCCCGGCGCCACCGTGACCGATACCGAACTGGAAGCCGAGTACGGCAAGTACGTCTATCAGGTGGAGCTGCGCGATACCGAGGGCATTGATTGGGACCTTGAGCTGGACGCCGTCACTGGTGAGGTGCTCAAGAATCATCAGGATACGTAATGAAGCTTAATGTATGCGTCCGCAGCCTATGGGCACTGTCGCTGCTGGCGTTCTGTTCGGTGGTCATGGCCCGGGACCTGGATCAGGACGAGGCCCTGCACCTGCGCCAGCAAGGCGTGATCCTGCCGCTGGAGCAGTTGCTGCAACGGGCACTGGACCTGCACCCCGGCGCCAAGTTGCTGGAGGCCGAGCTGGAAGAAAAGCACGGCGTCTACATCTACGAAGTCGAGCTGCTGGACACCGACGGCGTCGTGCGCGAACTGGACCTGGAGGCCGCGACCGGCCTCCTGCTCAAAGATAAGGAAGACTGATGCGCCTGCTTCTGGTGGAAGATCACGTTCCCCTGGCCGACGAACTGATGGCCGGGCTGACACGACAGGGGTATGCCGTCGATTGGCTGGCCGACGGTCGCGACGCGGTGTACCAGGGCAGCAGCGAGCCCTATGACCTGATCATTCTCGACCTCGGCCTGCCAGGCGTGCCGGGGCTGGAGGTGCTGGCCCAGTGGCGTGCCGGTGGACTGAGCGCGCCGGTGCTGATCCTCACCGCGCGCGGCTCCTGGGCCGAGCGCATCGAAGGTCTCAAGGCCGGCGCCGACGATTACCTGACCAAGCCTTTTCATCCCGAAGAGCTGCACCTGCGGATCCAGGCGCTGCTGCGTCGCTCCCACGGCCAGGTCAACCAGCCGACGCTCCAGGCGGCCGGCCTGCATCTGGACGAAGGCCGGCAGTGCGTGATCCGTGATGGCGTGGACATCCAGCTGACCGCCGCCGAGTTTCGCCTGCTGCGTTATTTCATGCTGCACCCCGAGCAAATCCTCTCCAAGAGTCATCTGGCCGAGCACCTCTATGACGGCGAGACCGAGCGCGATTCCAACGTCCTCGAAGTCCATGTCAATCACCTGCGGCGCAAGCTGGGGCGCAGCGTGATCGAAACCCGTCGCGGCCAGGGCTACCTGTTCGGCGGACAGGTGCAGTGAGATCCATCCAGCGGCGCCTGAGCCTGGGGTTGATCGGGGTGATGGTGGTGGTCGGCCTGGTCCTGGCACAGACCAGCCTGTGGTTGTTCGAACTGGGTTTGCAACGTTACCTGGAAGCCGGGTTGCGCAACGACAGCGAGAACCTGCTGGTGGCCCTGGTGCGTGGGCCGCAAGGGGTGCAACTGGATGAGCGACGGTTGTCGCCGGCCTATCTGCGACCGTTCTCCGGGCATTATTTCCGCATCGATTTTGCCGACGTGCACTGGCGCTCCCGCTCCTTGTGGGACCAGGAACTGCCCCAGCTCGACCATCCCGGCCTGCACAGCAACCTGCAACTGGGGCCCGAAGGCCAGAAGTTGCTGGTGTTGCGTACTGACTATCGGCGCCTGGGCCAGGCGATTTCCATCAGCGTGGCCCAGGACTACACGCCGGTGCGGGACAGTTTCCGCCGGATGCAGCAAATCGGCCTGGGCCTCGGATTGGCGGGGCTGCTGCTGATTCTGTTGCTGCAACGCCTCACGGTGCGCCGTGCCCTGCGTCCGCTGGACAAGGCCCGCGAGCAGATTGCCCAGTTGCAGCGCGGACAGCGCTCGCAACTGGATGAGCAGGTGCCGCGGGAGCTGGAACCGCTGGTGGCGCAGATCAACCATTTGCTGGCCCACACCGAAGACAGCCTCAAGCGCTCGCGCAACGCCCTGGGGAACCTGGGACACGCGCTGAAAACCCCGTTGGCGGTGCTGCAAAGCCTGGCGGCGAACGAGAAACTCGACCCGTATCCCGAGTTGCGCAAGCTGTTGCTCGAACAGTTGGAGCAGGTTCGCCAGCGCCTGAACCGTGAGCTCAACCGCGCACGACTGTCCGGCGACGCCTTGCCCGGCGCGCACCTGGACTGCGATGCCGAACTGCCGGGGTTACTGGCGACGCTGAACATGATCCACGGCGAACACCTGCAACTGAGCTACGTTGCTGCGCCGGGCTTGCACCTGCCCTGGGACCGGGAAGATCTGCTGGAGCTGCTGGGCAACCTGTTGGACAACGCCTGCAAGTGGGCCGACGCCGAAGTGCGCCTGATCGTGAGCGAGACGGCCGGTGGATTCTGCCTGGCCGTGGAAGACGACGGCCCGGGTATTCCCGAGGATCGCCGCGCGCAAGTGTTCAGCCGGGGCTCGCGGCTGGATGAGCAGACCGATGGCCACGGCCTGGGGCTGGGCATCGTGCGCGATATCGTCGACACCTGGGGCGGGACGTTGGTGTTGGACGACAGCGAGTGGGGTGGGTTGAAGGTGGTGATCGACTTGCCCAAGCGCTGAAGTCCGTATTTACCCCCAGTGGGGGCGGGCCTGTGGGAGCACAGCTGGCTCGCGATGACGTCATCACCCACAACATCTGTGTTGAACGTATAAATGCTATCGCGAGCAAGCTTTGCTCCCACAGCTTGAAAACCACCCCATAACCCTTGCAGCCTGGCGCCGCTTGCTGCACAGTCGCGGCCTTTTTTATCCGGTGGCTTTCCATCGCTGTGCTTTGAGGTAACGATGATAAATGCAGTAATTGCCGCGGTTGGCGTCATGCTGGTGCTCAGCCTGACTCGCGTGCATGTGGTGATCGCGCTGATTATCGGCGCGTTGGTGGGCGGTCTGATGGGTGGCCTGGGCATCGAGGCGACGCTCAAGGCGTTCAATGAAGGGCTCGGGGGCGGTGCGACGGTGGCACTGTCCTACGCGTTGCTGGGGGCTTTCGCGGTGGCGATTGCCAAGTCCGGCATGGCCCACGCCCTGGCTGACAAGGCGCTGGCGATGGTGGATCGCCAGGACGCCGCTGGTCGTTCCGGGGTCAAATGGGTGCTGATCGGCCTGCTGGGCACGGTCGCGGTCGCTTCCCAGAACGTGTTGCCGATCCACATCGCCTTCATCCCGTTGCTGGTGCCGCCGCTGCTCTTCGTCCTGACCAAGCTGCAACTGGATCGCCGGTTGATCGCCTGTGTGATGACCTTCGGCCTGATCACCCCCTACATGTTCCTGCCGGTGGGCTTCGGCAACATCTTCCTCAATGAAATCCTCCTGGCCAACATCGCCCGCAGCGGCGTGGACGTCAGCGGCATCAACGTTACTCATGCCATGGGCATCCCGGCCTTGGGCATGGTCTTCGGCCTGCTGCTGTCGTTGATCAGCTACCGCAAGAAACGCGTCTACGACCTGAAGAAAATCGCCCGGGTCGAGCAAGTGGCCGTGCACTACAACCCGTTGAGCCTGATGGTCGCCGGATTTGCCGTGGCGGCGGCGTTCGCGATCCAGCTGCTGGTGGACTCGATGATCATCGGCGCCCTGGTGGGGTTCCTGATCTTCTCGCTGTCGGGGATCGTGCGCTGGCGCGAGACCGACGACCTGTTCACCGAAGGCATGAAGATGATGGCGATGATCGGCTTCATCATGATCGCCGCTTCGGGCTTCGCCCAGGTGATGAAGGCGACCGGTGAAGTCCAGAGCCTGGTGCAGGCCTCGGCGTCCTGGATCGGTCATAACAAAGGCATTGGCGCGCTGATGATGCTGCTGGTGGGACTGCTGGTGACCATGGGCATCGGCTCGTCGTTCTCCACGGTGCCGATCCTGGCGACCATTTTCGTGCCCCTGTGCCTGCAACTGGGTTTCAGCCCGGTGGCCATTGTCTGCATCGTCGGTACCGCCGGCGCCCTGGGCGATGCCGGTTCCCCGGCGTCGGACTCGACCCTGGGCCCGACCTCCGGCCTGAACATCGACGGCCAGCATCACCACATCTGGGACACCGTGGTCCCGACCTTCATCCACTACAACCTGCCGCTGCTGGCGTTTGGTTGGGTGGCGGCGATGGTGTTGTAGTTCAAGACCGCGTCGACTTCATCGCGAGCAGGCTCGCTCCCACAAGGGGCCGGTGTGAACACAAAAACTGTGAACATCACCGAACCCTGTGGGAGCGAGCCTGCTCGCGATGAGGCCCTAAAGTTCAACAGCTCGTCAGCAGCCCTTCACCTTGGCCTACAGTTTTGCCGTGCACGGCCGTTAATACGGCTAACCACGCCAATAACACCAACAAGAGTGAACAGCATGCGCCTGAGCTTGAAGGCTAAAGTCCTGTCCCTGGCGATACTCCCGGTATTGCTCTCTGCGGTGGTCATCAGCCTGACCACGGCGTTCATCTTGAAGGAACAGGCCGGTAAAGAGGTCCAGCAGACCCGCGAGCGCTTGCTGGCCGACGCCAAGGCAACGCTGCAAAGCTATGTCGCGGTGGGCCTGACTGCCATCAAGCCGCTGTACGATGCCGCGGCTCCCGGTGACCTCGCGGCGCGGGCCGAGGCGATCAAGTTGCTGTCCAGCATCAGCTACGGCAAGGATGGCTACTTCTTTGGCTACGATTCCGAGACCGTGCGCCTGTTCAAGGCCAACAGCCCCGACGGCGTGGGCAAGAGTTTCAAGGACAACCGCGATCCGAACGGTGTCTACGTCAACCGTGACCTGGTGAAAGTCGCCAAGGACGGTACCCACTACCTCGAATACAGCTCGCCGCTGCCCAACAGCAAGGACCTGGTGCCCAAGCTCGGCTACACCGAATACCTGTCCAAGTGGGACATGGCCGTCGGCAGTTCGGTCAACCTGGATGGTATCGAAGCTCAGGTGGTCCTGGTGGAAGCCAAGGTCCATGAACGCGTGCAAGGGGTGATCCTGAGCATTGTCGGCATCGCTGCCGTGGTGTTGCTGGTGATTGCAGTGGTAGGGCTATTGGTGGCCAATACCATCCTGCGGCCATTGAACCTGATGAAAAACAATCTCGATGACATCGCGGCGGGCGAGGGTGACCTGACCCGGCGTCTGGCGATCACCAGCGAGGATGAACTCGGTCAACTGGCCGGTTCGTTCAACCGCTTCGTCGACAAGATCCACGGCCTGGTGCGGCAGATCACCGAGATGACCTCGCAACTGACCGGCCTGGTGACGCAAGTCTCCGAACAGGCCCAGCGCTCCGAGCACGCCATGGAGCGCCAGCGCCACGAAACCGATCAGGTGGCGACGGCGATCAACGAGATGTCTTCGGCGGCCCAGGAAGTGGCTCGCAGCGCCCAGGGCGCCGCGGTCGCCGCCCAGCAGACCGATGAAGAAGGCCAGTCGGCCAAGCGCGTGGTGGCCGGCAGCATCCAGCAGATCCATGCACTGGTGGAAGATATTCGCAGCAGCGGCGTGTCCCTGGACAGCCTGCAGCAGGACGTGGCTTCGATTGTCAGTGTGCTGGGGGTGATCCGCTCGATCGCCGAACAGACCAACCTGCTGGCCCTCAATGCCGCGATCGAGGCGGCCCGTGCCGGCGAGGCGGGGCGAGGGTTTGCGGTGGTGGCCGATGAGGTGCGGGCCCTGGCCAGCCGGACCCAGCAGAGCACCCAGGAAATCCAGGGGATGATCGATCGCCTGCAGTCGGGCACCCATGCCGCGGTGGAAGCGATGCGTCGCTCCAGTGAGGCGGGCGACGGGACGTCAGTGCGGGCCAACGAGGCCGGGGCATCCCTGGATACCATGGCGCAGCTGATCGGCACCATCAACTCGATGAACGCCCAGATCGCCAGCGCCGCCGAGGAACAGACCGCCGTGGCTGAAGAGATCAACCGCAGCGTGCATCAAATTGCCGTGGCGGTGGACAGCGTCGCCGATGAAACCCAGCTCGGCGCCCAGACCTCCCGCAGCCTGGCCGACCTGGGCCAGCGCCTGGGCAAGCTGGTGGGGCAGTTCCGGATCTGATCCGGCACGTTGCGCAGGAGCTGCCGAAGGCTGCGATCTTTCACTCTCGATCCAGATGCAACGCTCGGGCAACCGGGCCCTATCGGGAGGGGAGGATCGCAGCCTTCGGCAGTTCCAGCCGTGTTCAAGCCGTGCTTGTATACCCCGTGGGAGCGGGCTTGCTCGCGATGGCGATTTGCGTCGAGCGCAGTTGTGGCGAGGGAGCTTGCTCCCGCTGGGCGGCGAAGCTGCCCCCCTCACACCTGGCGAAGCAGGACCATTGAGTTGTCCTGTAATGGGGCCGCTGCGCGCCCCAGCGGGAGCAAGCTCCCTCGCCACGGATTTATTTCGGGCGGGTGCCGTCACCAACATCCTTCATCAACAACCCAAACCGCAAATCCACCTCTTCCGGAATCGGCACGTAGACCACATGCCCATCCCCCGGCGCCACCTCGATGCTCTGGCCCTTGGCGTCCTGCAACTGATGCAGATCGAAGTGGAAGTTGCCCTGGGGCGTCATCAGCTCGATGTGATCGCCCAGTTGGAAGCGATTCTTCACCCGCACCTCGGCCAGGCGCTCGCGTCGCTCGCCGGTCAGTTCGCCGACGAATTGCTGGCGTTCCGAGACCGAACTGCCGTTCTGGTAATTCTGGTATTCATCATGCACATGACGCCGTAGAAAGCCTTCGGTGTAGCCACGTTGCGCCAGGGATTCGAGGTCGTTCATCAGGCTGCGGTCGAACGCCCGGCCGGCCACCGCGTCGTCGATGGCCCGGCGATACACCTGGGTGGTGCGGGCGCAATAGAAGTGCGATTTGGTCCGGCCTTCGATTTTCAGCGAGTGCACACCCATGTGCGCCAGCCGCTCGACGTGCTGGACCGCCCGCAGGTCCTTGGCGTTCATGATGTAGGTGCCATGTTCGTCCTCGAAGGCCGGCATGGACTCGTCCGGGCGGTTGGCTTCCTGGAGCAGGAACACCTGGTCGGTGGGGGCGCCAATGCCCAGGGTCGGTTCGGGCTGATAGGTGTGCACGATATCGCCCACGGCATTTTCCACCGCCGGTTGCGCCGAGTACTTCCAGCGGCAGGCATTGGTGCAGCTGCCCTGGTTGGCGTCGCGCTTGTTCAGATAGCCGGACAGCAGGCAGCGCCCGGAATAGGCCATGCACAGCGCGCCGTGGACGAACACCTCCAGCTCCATGGCCGGCACGTGCTCGCGGATCTCGGCGATTTCTTCCAGGGACAGCTCCCGGGACAGGATGATCCGGCTCAAGCCTTGCTGCTGCCAGAACTCGACGCTGGCCCAGTTCACGGTGTTGGCCTGCACCGACAAGTGGATCGGCATCTGCGGGAAGTGGCGGCGAACCAGCATGATCAACCCGGGGTCGGACATGATCAGCGCGTCCGGGGCCATGGCGATCACTGGTTCCAGGTCCTTGAGGAAGGTGCGCAGCTTGGCGTTGTGCGGGGCGATGTTCACCACCACGTAGAAGCGCTTGCCCATCGCCTGGGCCTCGTGGATCCCCAGGGCCAGGTTGGCGTGGTCGAATTCATTGTTGCGCACCCGCAAGCTGTAGCGCGGCTGGCCGGCGTACACCGCATCGGCACCGTAGGCAAAGGCGTAGCGCATGTTTTTCAGGGTGCCGGCGGGGGCGAGGAGTTCGGGGGCGGCGAGAGTCATGATGGCATTCGGGTCGCAAAAGGCGGCGAGGGTACGCCACGATCGACCAGGGGTTATTGATCCGGGTCAATGCCGGGGAAAAACGCGACGGCACTCCGGCGAGTCATGGCAGACTAAAGTTTAGACACTGGGTGGACTGGCGGTGTTCGGGTTGAACGGTTTCGTGATCGGGCCGCTGATCGCTGCGCTGTTCCTGTCCTGTTGGGGGGGGCGTCGAGCACAGGCCTGGGGTGAACCTGCCTTAGGCCTAGGCCGTCAACAGATAAGGGCCGATGCGTTGCGACATGGCTTGCGCGGCGGGCAACGAGGTCAAGGGGCCGCTGATGGTCACGCCATCGCGCACCAGATACCAGCAGGCCAGCAGGCCGCGTTCCCTGAGTGGGGCGGGAACGGCGCTACCAATGACAGACATGATTTGAACCTTGGGCATGGGAACCTCCATCGAGCAATGGGGTTACCTTACGACTCAACCGGGGTGACGAAAAATCAACCGCCTCGATAATGGGAATCGATGCCGCTCAGTCGACGACCCGATCGAGCATGTGCACCACTTCCTGCTCGTTGAGCAAGCCCTTGCGCACCAGCCTTTCGGTCAGCAGGGAAAGGAACTTGGCGCTGCGGTGGCCTTCCAGCTGCTTGAGCTCTGTCAGCGCGTTGTACACCTTGCTGGACGTGCACAGACCAACAATGTGATGGGGATTTTGCGTGGGCATACCTTCGTCCTTGTTGTTATCAAAAGCTGTTCGTGACGGACAGCGCCAGCTTGCGGCAGGGCCGTGACGCGCATGTGACAGCTGAGGTTGTAGGAAAAAGAAAGCAGGATCCGGACCATAATGCCTTTTTGGCGCCGGATTATTGTTCCGGTAGCGACCTCGGGCAGGCTTATCTGGCCATCGAGGAAGGGAGGCGGCCCAGCGCGTGGGCCAGGCGCTGGGTGGCGGCTTCGATTTCATGGGCGGCCAGGGACGAATAACCCAATAGCCATCCCTGTTGCTTCGGCTCACCAGCGTAGAGCCGACTGAGGCCGGGCAGTTGCACCCCCGCGAGGGCCGCCTGTTGAATGGTCTTCTCCTCAGACCAGCCGTCGGCCAGCAGGCAAGGGATCTGCAACCCGCCTTGGGGGCGCAAGGCGGTGATGATGCCGTCCAGGTGCCTGCCGATGGCATCGAGCAGGGTGGTACGGCGCCCGGCGTAGAGTTTGCGCATGGCCCGCACATGGGCGTTGTAGTGGCCGTCTTCCATGAAGCGCGCCAGGGTCAGTTGGGGGATCTGTGGGGTGTGGCCGTCCATGATGCTGCGCGCGCAGGTGAAGGCTTTGACCAACTCGTAAGGCAGCACCATGTAACCCATCCGCAGCCCCGGCGAGAGGGTTTTGCTGAAGGTGCCGAGGTAGATCGTGCGCTGGTACCGGTCCAGGCCTTGCACGCACGCGGTGGGCAGTCCGTCGTAGTGGAACTCGCTGTCGTAGTCGTCCTCGATGATCCACTTGCCGTGCTCGCTCGCCCAGTTGATCAGTTCGAGGCGGCGCTCCAGCG
The DNA here is from genome assembly GCF_057809015.1 of Pseudomonas sp. FG6. Lineage (NCBI taxonomy): Bacteria > Pseudomonadati > Pseudomonadota > Gammaproteobacteria > Pseudomonadales > Pseudomonadaceae > Pseudomonas > Pseudomonas sp. FG6. The sequence continues at coordinate 8,922 of NZ_JBMDJD010000043.1, read as the reverse complement.
ACAAGGTTGCCCCGGTGGGGTATTGGTGCGAGGGCGTGACATACACGCATTGGGCGCCGCTGCGGTCTGCCCGCAGCAGGTCTGTGCGTATGCCCAGTGCGTCGACGTCAATGGGTACGACCTTGGCCTCGGCGGCTTCAAAAGCCTTCCTGGCGCCGTAGTAGCCCGGGTTTTCCAGCAGGATCGGTTTGCCGGCGTCCACGAGCAGCTGGGCGCACAGGAACAAGGCTTGGCGAGTGCTGCTTAACACCAGGACCTGATCAGGGGTGCATTTGGCCCCGCGTTCGAGGTTCAAGTAGGTGGCGATCGCCTTGCGCAAAGGCTCGGCGCCTTGCGGGTCGCCATGCAGCAGGACACTGCCGCGATAGTCTTTCATGACCTGGCGTTGCAGGCGTTCCCATAGCTCGGTGGGGAAGGTGCGGGTTTCCGGCAGCCCCGTGGCAAAAGCCTTGATCACTTGCTGGTCGTTGACACCGCCGCTGTCGAGAATCATCCGGCCGCGTCGGCTCAAGCCTGTTCCGGGTGGCGCCTCGCTGCGCCGAGTGTCTTGCAGTTTCATTCGACGGCGCGCCGCTCCACGCAATTCGGCGCCAATCGTCTCGGACACATAGCTGCCCGAGCCCTCGCGCCGCACGATGAAGCCATCGCGGTGCAATTGCACATAGGCGTTTTCCACCGTGTCCCGGGCAACCGCGAGCGTCTTGGCCAGGACCCTGGTCGCCGGCAGCTTCAGGCCAGGGGCCAGGGCGCCTTCGAGGATCAGTGTGCACAGGGCGCGTTGAATCCGCTGATGCAGATCCAGCCGCTGAAACTCCGCATCGTTGAGTCGTATCTTCAGCGTTTCGAGCTCGAAGGTCTTCGTCATGCGGTCTGCCTCATGGGGATAAATTGGCCTGCAAGGGCAGGCCAGTTTATCCGTAGACTCTGCCTATCGCTATTGCAAGGAGCCGTCACCTGATGCAAGCCCGAATGGATGAAGTCGCCGCCGGTACCCTGACCCTGCACGAGCAGCATGGTCGCTACCCGCAGGCCAGCAGCGTCGAGGACTTTCGCCGCAATCTGGCGGCTGTGCAGCAGCGCATCGCCAGCGCCTGCCAGCGGGTCGGTCGTGATCCGGCGAGTGTGCGCCTGCTGCCGGTGAGCAAAACCTTCGACGAAGCCCACCTGCGTATGGCCTATGCCGCCGGTTGCCGGCTATTGGGCGAGAACAAGGTGCAGGAAGCGCAGCGCAAATGGGAAGCCATGGCCGATCTGACGGACCTGCAATGGTCGGTCATCGGCCATCTGCAAACCAATAAAGTCAAGCAGGTGGCACGTTTCGCCAGCGAGTTCCAGGCGCTGGACAGCCTGCGTGTGGCCGAGGCGCTGGATCGTCGCCTGCACATCGAAGGTCGACAGCTGGATGTGTTCGTCCAGGTCAACACCTCCGCAGAAGTGAGCAAGTACGGCCTGGCCCCGGAAGAGGTTGCCGGCTTTTTGCGTGCGCTGCCTGCGTTCCCGGCGCTGCGTGTGCGCGGCCTGATGACGCTGGCCCTGTTTTCGGCCGACATCAGCCGGGTCCGCCCTTGTTTCGTGCGCCTGCGTGAGTTGCGCGAGCGCCTGCGCCAAGACGTTCCGCCCGGTATCGGGCTGGAGGAGCTGTCCATGGGCATGTCCGGTGATTTCGAAATCGCCATCGAAGAAGGTGCGACCGTGGTGCGTGTCGGTCAGGCCATTTTCGGTGCGCGCGCCATGCCGGATGCCTATTACTGGCCTACGGCGGATGCCGGCCCCGGGGGGCACGGCTAGCGGCACTCCGACGCTCATTGATTCCCGACCGGCTGGAACTGCGCGGCGCTTGTCGCGGCAAGCATGGCAGCCGGTTTATTTCTCCCATCCCCAGGACCCTATCATCATGTATGACACATCCCTGAGCCTCGCCGCGTTCGATGCCGATCTGTGCGAGGCTGTTCATGGCGAAGAGCGCCGCCAGGAAGATCACGTCGAGTTGATCGCATCCGAGAACTACGCCAGCCCGCTGGTGATGGCGGTGCAGAACTCGGTGTTCACCAATAAGTACGCCGAAGGTTATCCGGGCAAGCGTTACTACAGCGGTTGTGAATACGTCGACGTGGCTGAGCGCTTGGCCATTGAGCGAGTCAAGGCGCTGTTCGATTGCGACTACGCCAACGTCCAGCCGCACGCCGGTGCCCAGGCCAACGCCGCGGTGTTCCTGGCGTTGATCAATCCGGGCGACACCGTGATGGGGATGAACCTGGCCCAGGGTGGTCATCTGACCCACGGCAATCCGTCCAATTTCTCCGGCCGGCACTACAACATCGTTCCCTACGGCCTCGACCCGCAGACCGGGCTGATCGACTACGACGAGATGGAGCGCATTGCCCTGCAAACCCGACCGAAAATGCTGATTGGTGGCTTCTCCGCCTACTCGCGCCACAAGGACTGGGCTCGCATGCGAACCATCGCCGACAAGGTCGGGGCGATTTTCTGGGTCGACATGGCCCACGTCGCGGGCCTGGTGGCGGCGGGCGAGTATCCGGACCCATTGCCCCACGCCCATGTGGTCACCAGTACCACCCACAAGACCCTGCGCGGCCCCCGAGGCGGCTTGATCCTGTCCAAGGGCCAGGATGAGGCGTTCTACAAGAAGCTCGATTCGGCGGTGTTCCCGGGTGTCCAGGGTGGTCCACTGATGCACCAGATCGCGGCCAAGGCCATTGCCTTCAAGGAGGCGCTGGCGCCCGGGTTCAAGGCTTATCAGCAGCAGGTCGTGATCAACGCCCGGGCCATGGCCGCGGTGCTGCAACGGCGTGGCTACAGGATTGTCTCCGGGGGGACTGACAACCACATGATGTTGATCGATCTGTCCGACAAGCCTTACACCGGCAAGGAAGCTGATGCCGCGCTGAGTGATGCCTACATCACGGCCAACAAGAACTCGGTGCCAAACGATCCACGTTCGCCGTTCGTAACCTCGGGACTGCGCATCGGCACCCCGGCCGTGACCACCCGCGGGTTCGGCGTGCCGGAGTGCGAGCAACTGGCCGGCTGGCTCTGTGATGTGCTGGACGCACTGGCGTCCGGCGGCAGCGAACGGGTAGCGCACGAGGTGCGCGAACAGGTGGTGACGTTGTGTCGTCGTCATCCTGTGTATCGATAGACCCCGGGGTCACGGTCGATGCCGGGCGGCGGCTCCTGTCCTTGAACGCCAGAAACGAAAAAACCCGCCATGGGGCGGGTTTTTCGGGTGGTTCCAGAGATTTTGAAAGCCTTCTCTGGAACCTTGTCTGGCTCCACGACCTGGACTCGAACCAGGGACCCAGTGATTAACAGTCACTTGCTCTACCAACTGAGCTATCGCGGAATGGCGCGTATGTTACTGATTGGAAAAGAGAAGTCAAGCGTGAGTTGACGGTTGGGGCGAGGTACGCTTCAAAAAAAATGGGAAGCTCGATGGCTTCCCATTTTTCCTGGCGCCGCGTGTCAGATCACCTGAACGATCGCCTTGGTTACCGCTTCAATGTTGTTCTGGTTCAACGCCGCCACGCAGATGCGGCCGGTGTCCAGGGCATAGATGCCGAACTCGTTGCGCAGGCGCGTCACTTGTTCAACGGTCAGGCCGGAGTAGGAGAACATCCCGCTCTGGCGTGCAACGAAGCTGAAGTCGTGGTGCGGCGCGGCCTTGGCGAGCATGTCGACCATCTGGTTGCGCATACCGCGGATCCGCAGACGCATTTCAGCCAGTTCGTCTTCCCACTGGGCGCGCAGCTCAGGGCTGTTGAGTACGGCGGCGACGATGCTGGCGCCGTGGGTCGGCGGGTTGGAGTAGTTGGTGCGGATCACACGCTTGACCTGGGACAGCACGCGGGCACTTTCTTCTTTCGATTCGCTGACGATCGACAGCGCGCCCACGCGCTCGCCGTACAGGGAGAACGACTTGGAGAACGAGCTGGAGGCAAAGAAGGTCAGGCCCGACTCGGCGAACAGGCGCACGGCCGCCGCGTCTTCGTCGATGCCAGCGCCGAAGCCCTGGTAGGCCATGTCCAGGAACGGTACGTGGTTCTTGGCCTTGACCACGGCCAGCACGTTTTTCCAGTCTTCCGGGCTCAGGTCCACGCCGGTCGGGTTGTGGCAGCAGGCGTGCAGCACAACGATCGAGCGGTCGGGCAGGGCGTTGAGGTCTTCCAGCAGGCCGGTGCGGTTCACGTCGTGGGTGGCGGCGTCGTAATAGCGATAGTTCTGCACCGGGAAACCGGCGGTTTCGAACAGGGCACGGTGGTTTTCCCAGCTCGGGTCGCTGATGGCGACGACGGCGTCAGGCAGCAGCTGCTTGAGGAAGTCGGCACCGATCTTCAGTGCGCCCGTGCCGCCCACGGCCTGGGTGGTGATGACGCGGCCGGCAGCGATCAGCGGGGAGTCCTTGCCAAACAGCAGGGTCTGGACCGCCTGGTCGTAGGCGGCAATACCGTCGATCGGCAGGTAACCACGGGAAACGTGCTGAGCCACGCGAATCGTCTCGGCTTCGACCACGGCGCGCAGGAGGGGAATACGCCCTTCCTCGTTGCAGTAAACACCTACCCCGAGATTGACCTTGTCGGTACGGGTATCGGCGTTGAAGGCTTCGTTGAGGCCCAGGATGGGGTCGCGGGGTGCCAATTCGACAGCGGAAAACAGGCTCATTATTGCGCGGCTCTGAATGGAGTAGGGGGGGGACGTGTCGCGCTCCAGCCGGATGCACTAGAGCGGTGCACAAACGGGGAGCTAGTATAGAGGCCATCACGGAGCACTGCGACAGGCGATTCGGCTTTTGCGGTAAGTATTTTCGTTTTTTTTCGACCGTTAGTCCCTTCGCCGCGTCAAAGTCTTCAAGGCGTGTAGGACGTTCGTCTTGAAAGCCAAGGCGTTCACCTCCACATTGTGTGCATTCCAGCTTTTTCCTCGGGCGACATCCGTCGTTTCGGTCCTTCTCGTTCCTGTCGGCTGACCGACAAGGAGTGAACCAGAGGTTATGTCATGTCTGAATTCCAGCTAGTTACCCGATTCAAGCCGGCTGGCGACCAGCCGGAAGCCATCCGCCTGATGGTCGAAGGCATCGAAGCCGGGCTGGCCCATCAGACCTTGCTCGGCGTGACCGGCTCGGGCAAGACCTTCAGCATCGCCAACGTGATTGCCCAGGTGCAGCGTCCGACCCTGGTGCTGGCGCCGAACAAGACCCTGGCGGCGCAGTTGTACGGCGAGTTCAAGGCGTTCTTCCCCAATAACGCGGTGGAATACTTCGTCTCCTATTACGACTACTACCAGCCCGAGGCCTATGTGCCGTCGTCGGACACCTTCATCGAGAAGGATGCCTCGATCAACGACCACATCGAACAGATGCGGCTGTCGGCGACCAAGGCGTTGCTCGAACGCAAGGACGCGATCATCGTCACCACGGTGTCGTGCATCTACGGCCTGGGCAGCCCGGAGACGTACCTGAAAATGGTGCTGCACGTCGATCGCGGCGACAAACTCGACCAGCGGGCGTTGTTGCGGCGCCTGGCGGACTTGCAGTACACCCGCAACGACATGGATTTCGCCCGGGCGACGTTCCGCGTGCGCGGCGATGTGATCGACATCTACCCGGCGGAATCCGACCTGGAGGCGATCCGTGTCGAGCTGTTCGATGACGAAGTCGAAAGCATTTCGGCGTTCGACCCGCTGACGGGCGAGGTGATTCGCAAGCTGCCGCGTTTCACCTTTTACCCCAAGAGTCACTACGTGACGCCGCGCGAAACCCTGCTCGATGCCATCGAGGGCATCAAGGCCGAGCTGCAGGAGCGCTTGGAATACCTGCGCTCGAACAACAAGCTGGTGGAAGCCCAGCGCCTGGAGCAGCGCACCCGGTTCGACCTGGAGATGATCCTGGAGCTGGGCTATTGCAACGGCATCGAAAACTACTCGCGCTACCTGTCGGGCCGCCCGGCGGGTGCGCCACCGCCGACCTTGTACGACTACCTGCCCGCCGATGCCTTGCTGGTGATCGACGAGTCCCACGTCAGCGTGCCCCAGGTGGGTGCCATGTACAAAGGCGACCGCTCGCGCAAGGAAACCCTGGTGGAATACGGCTTCCGCCTGCCTTCGGCGCTGGACAACCGGCCGATGCGCTTTGACGAATGGGAAAGCGTGAGCCCGCAGACCATCTTCGTCTCGGCCACGCCCGGCAACTACGAGGCCGAGCATGCCGGGCGTGTGGTCGAGCAAGTGGTGCGACCAACCGGGCTGGTGGACCCGCAAGTCGAGGTGCGACCGGCGTTGACCCAGGTCGACGATTTGCTCTCGGAAATCACCAAGCGCGTGGCGGTGGAAGAGCGGGTGCTGGTCACCACGCTGACCAAGCGCATGGCCGAAGACCTCACCGACTACCTGGCCGACCATGGCGTGCGGGTGCGCTACCTGCACTCGGACATCGACACAGTGGAACGGGTCGAGATCATCCGCGACCTGCGCCTGGGCACCTTCGACGTGCTGGTGGGCATCAACCTGCTGCGCGAAGGCCTGGACATGCCGGAAGTGTCCCTGGTGGCGATCCTCGATGCCGACAAGGAAGGTTTCCTGCGTTCCGAGCGTTCGCTGATCCAGACCATTGGTCGCGCCGCGCGTAACCTCAATGGCCGGGCGATTCTCTATGCCGACCGCATTACCGGCTCCATGGAGCGGGCCATCGGCGAGACCGAACGCCGTCGCGATAAGCAGATCGCCTTCAACCTGGCCAATGGCATCACGCCCAAAGGGGTGTTCAAGGACGTTGCCGACATCATGGAAGGCGCCACCGTGCCTGGCTCGCGCAGCAAAAAGCGCAAGGGCATGGCCAAGGCCGCCGAAGAAAGTGCCCGCTACGAAGCCGAACTGCGCTCACCCAGCGAGATCACCAAGCGTATCCGCCAGTTGGAAGAGAAAATGTACCAACTGGCCCGGGACCTGGAGTTCGAAGCGGCGGCGCAATTGCGCGACGAGATTGGCAAGTTGCGCGAGCGATTGCTGACTGTCTGAGGTTTGCGCTGGTCTTCAGGGCTCTTTCGCGAGTAAGCCTGCTCCCACAGAGGGTATGTGTCCCATGTGGGGGGGGCTTGCTCGCGAATGAAGCGACGCGGTCTGCCAAATGCCATACAAATCCCGCTCTGACTGGAGCCCGCCCGCCATCGCCTGTTACCATTCGCCCCCTGTTCGATCTTCGCTTTTACCTTCTTTCCGAGACATGCCATGACCACCGTCCGTACCCGCATCGCGCCTTCGCCCACCGGCGATCCCCATGTCGGCACCGCTTACATCGCTCTGTTCAACTATTGCTTTGCCAAGCAGCATGGCGGTGAGTTCATCCTGCGGATCGAAGACACCGACCAATTGCGCTCGACCCGTGAGTCCGAGCAGCAGATTTTCGACGCCCTGCGCTGGCTGGGCATCGACTGGAGCGAAGGCCCGGACGTTGGCGGCCCGCACGGTCCGTACCGCCAGAGCGAGCGCGGCGAGATCTACAAGCAGTATTGCCAGCAACTGGTGGACATGGGGCATGCGTTCCCGTGCTTCTGCACCGCCGAAGAACTGGACCAGATGCGCGCCGAGCAGATGGCCCGTGGCGAAACCCCACGCTACGATGGCCGTGCGCTGCTGCTGTCCAAGGAAGAGGTGGCCCGTCGCCTGGCGGCCGGTGAACCCCATGTGATCCGCATGAAGGTGCCGACCGAAGGCGTCTGCGTGGTGCCTGACATGCTGCGCGGCGACGTCGAGATCCCATGGGATCGCATGGACATGCAAGTGCTGATGAAGACCGACGGCCTGCCGACGTACTTCCTGGCGAACGTGGTCGACGACCACCTGATGGGCATCACCCACGTGTTGCGTGGTGAAGAATGGCTGCCATCGGCGCCGAAACTGATCCTGCTCTACGAATACTTCGGTTGGGAGCAACCGCAGCTGTGCTACATGCCGCTGCTGCGTAACCCGGACAAGAGCAAGCTGTCCAAGCGCAAGAACCCGACGTCCGTGACCTTCTACGAGCGCATGGGCTTCATGCCCGAGGCGATGCTCAACTACCTGGGCCGCATGGGCTGGTCGATGCCGGACGAGCGCGAGAAGTTCTCGCTGCAGGAAATGGTCGAGCATTTCGACCTGTCCCGCGTCTCCCTGGGTGGACCGATCTTCGACATCGAGAAGCTGTCCTGGCTCAACGGCCAGTGGCTGCGGGACCTGCCGGTAGAAGAATTCGCCGCACGCGTGCAGAAGTGGGCGTTGAACCCTGAATACATGATGAAGATCGCGCCCCATGTGCAGGGCAGGGTAGAGACCTTCAGCCAGATCGCTCCGTTGGCCGGTTTCTTCTTTGCCGGTGGGGTGACGCCGGACGCGAAGCTGTTCGAATCCAAGAAGCTCTCGGGCGACCAGGTGCGCCAGTTGATGCAACTGATCCTGTGGAAGCTGGAAAGCTTGCGTCAGTGGGAAAAGGACAGCATCACCGCGACCATCCAGGCCGTTGTCGAATCCCTGGAGTTGAAGCTGCGCGACGCCATGCCGTTGATGTTCGCCGCCATCACTGGCCAGGCCAGCTCGGTATCGGTGCTCGATGCGATGGAAATCCTCGGGCCGGACCTCACTCGTTTCCGTCTGCGCCAGGCCATCGATCTGCTCGGTGGCGTGTCGAAGAAGGAAAACAAGGAGTGGGAAAAACTGTTGGGCGCGATCGCTTAAGCGGTCGATGAGGCAGGGCATACCCCGGTTTTCCGGGGTTTGTCGGTAAGTGTTTGTTATCCCGGCAAAAAACTTTCAAATTTGTTGAAAATAAATTTGACAGCCCTCCGATACGCCCTTAAGATTCGCCCCGTCCTCAGCGATGAGGGGCTATAGCTCAGCTGGGAGAGCGCTTGCATGGCATGCAAGAGGTCGACGGTT
>NZ_JBMDJD010000042.1:0-36757 GCF_057809015.1 Pseudomonas sp. FG6 | reverse complement strand
GATTGCGGTGGATCAGCAGCATTGTTATTGACTGACACACCGCTATCGTCGGATCGCCGCCCGGAGCAAGCTCGGCTCCCACAGGGGCTTTGGTGAGTTCTGCTAAGGCACAGCCGGCAACAAAAACCGCGCAATCACCGGCAGATGATCGGAAATGCGCAAGGTATCGTCCTGTCGCACCTGGGCTTCGACCCGTTTGATCCGAGGGCTGTAGAACAGGTAGTCGACGGTGCGGTCGGGGCCGTTGAGGCCCGGGTCGTTCGGGTAGTGGGTCAGCCAGTGTTCGCGGTCGATGCCGCTGGCTTCGTTGTTGGTGGGGATCATCGGGTATTTGTCCCACAACAGGTGCAGCGGGCTGTCGGCGGAATAGGGCGTGCGTTGCGCATCGGGCAGGCGCCGGTATTGACCCAGGGGCAGCAGGTTGAAATCGCCACCGATCAACCAGGGCGTGCCCTGGGATTCGAAGGTGTCGAGCGTCCCGGCCACGGCGCTGACCTGGCTAGGCAGGGTCTTGTCCGGCTGTGTGGCGCGCTCCAGATGGGTGTTGAGTACCGCCAGTTGGCCGCCGTCGCTCAGCGGCAGATAGCTCACCAACAAGGCGTCTTTGGGCTGGAACTGACGGCTGATGAAGTTGGTGTCGGCCACTGGCAATTGCACCCGTTCGGCGCGGTCGATGCGGTAGCGACTCAGGGTCGCCAGTTGCCGGCCGACACTGCCGAAGATGTGCGGGTCGGGAATGAAGTCGGCCTTCCAGTCGAAGGCGCTGGTCACGCATGGGTAGAGATCGGCGAGGCGTTCTTGCAGCAACTTCAGCTGGTTCTGGTAGTCGCTGGCCTTGGCGCCGTCGTCCAGTTCCTGGAGCAGCACGACGTCGGGCTGCTCGTCGCGAATGACCCGTGCCACTTCGTCGAGGCTGAAGGCCATGTCCTCCAGGGTCGGGCTTTCGTCGTCGCCCTGGGCCAGGTCATGCCAGAACACGTAGCGTTTGCCGGCCAGAAACTGCACGTTCCAGGTCATCACCTTCAAGGCTTGGCCGGGCACCAACGGTGCGGCGTTGGCGGTGCAACTGACCGGCAGCGTTTCCCGTGGTGCTGGGTGCCAGGTCAGGCCATAGATGGAAAACACCGCGACCCCGAGGATCAGCGCCAGGCCCAGCAAGCTGTAGCGCAGTGGACGGGTCATGGCTGAGGTTTTTCGGTAATCAACATGAACATCCGGAACAGCACCACGCTGGTGAACAGTTGCAAGAAGGTATACGCGCTGTCGATCAGCAGGCTGACCAGAGGGCTGGGGTGCGGGTACACCGAGACACTGGCACCCTTGAGCAGCCACAGCGGGCCCATCACAGCGAGTATGCACACCAGGATCCGCCAGAAGTGGCCGCGGGACAGGGCCAGGCTTTCCTTCATCGCCGCCAGCGGTGCCAGGCCACTCAATACCAGCAGGTATTCACTGAAGGCCAGGGTCACCATCAGCCACAGGCCGGGCAGCAGGTACAGCGAGACACCGACCAGGATCAGCACCGTATTGATGGCGCTCAGCAAGGCAAAGCGTGGCCACAGGGCGACGGCGGCGGCGAGCAGGTCACGGGAGCGCGGTGATTCGCCGCGGGTCCGGGCATCGAGAAACAGGATCAACGCAGCGGTGTACAGGGGGTATACCAACAACCCGAGGATCAGGCTGTAGCCGGGAAAACCCTCGGGATCGGCGAGGTTGTCGACGCCTTGTTGCAACGCGGCTTCGAGTATCACCAGTGGCAGGCAGAGTTGGGCGATCCGGCCCAGATGGCGCTTGAAGAAATACAAAGAGTCGCGCAGCACGTCAAACGGATTCATGGGTCGGTATCGCAGCTCAATAAAGCGGTCAGACACTTTAACCGATCAGGCCGTGCCACAAGCAAACGTAAACATCAGGTAAAGACCATTGAAACCTGTTCACCGAGCCCCATTACTGGTGGGCGCCGGTCTTTGGAACCGGCACGGTTTTCTACCCGGCAATCTGATGAGGTCGCCATGAACAGCGAAGAACAAACCCTGATCGATGGACTGTTTTCACGGCTGCAACAGGCCGAAAGGGATTCAGCCCCGCGCGACGCCCAGGCCGAAGCGCGGATCAAGGAACATCTGGCGAGCCAGCCCGCAGCGGGCTACTTCATGGCTCAGGCGATTCTGGTGCAAGAGGCGGCGATCAAGCGTCTCGATGAGCAGAACAAGCAGCTCACACAGCAAGTCGAGCAATTGCGCGGCGAACTGCAACAGGCCCGCAGCCAGACTTCGGCACCCAGCGGCGGTGGTGGTTTTCTCTCAAGTATTTTCGGTGGCAGCGCTCGGGATTCGCGCCCGGCACCTGCCCCCAGCGCCCCGGCTTCCGGCGGTGGTGGCTGGCGCGAGCCGTCTTTCAATGCACCAGCTTTCAATGCGCAACCCCAGCAAGGTTTCGGTGCGCCACCGGCCAACTATGGCGCACCGCAGCAGCAAGCCCCGGCGGCGAGCAGTTTCCTGGGTGGCGCACTGAAAACTGCTGCCGGTGTGGCGGGTGGCGTGATGCTGGCCCAAGGCATCAGCAGCCTGTTCCACAGCAATCAGCAACCCCAGGAAATCGTCGAAATCATCAAGGAAGAACCGGTCCAGCCCAGCAATGACAGCACCGAGCGCGGTTGGGGCGATGACCAGCGCGTGGCGGACAACGACACCTATGGCAACGACCAGGGCGGTTTCAGCGACGCGGACTACAGCGACGATTCATCTTTCTTCGGCGACGACGATTCCTTCGTCTGACCTGCCATTCGTCCGAGGTGCCCTGGCGCCTCGGACCGATTATTCGCGGAACATTCCTTCAGGCTGGCATACTGTGCGACTTTTCGGGCGCAATGCCTGACTCAGAGCTTGCGCACTTGTGCATCCAAGAGGAAATGCGGTGAAGAAAATCGCAGTGTTCGCCGATGTCCAGAACCTCTACTACACCGTGCGCCAGGCCTATGGCTGCCATTTCAACTACGCCGCCCTGTGGGCGGATGTCAGCAAGCAAGGGCAGATCGTCGAGGCCTATGCCTATGCGATCGATCGCGGCGACAGCAAGCAGCAGCAATTCCAGCAGATCCTGCGCAACCTCGGCTTCACCGTGAAGCTCAAGCCCTACATCCAGCGCAGCGATGGCTCGGCCAAGGGCGACTGGGACGTCGGCATTACGCTGGACATCATGGACGCCGCCGACCACGTCGACGAAGTGGTGCTGGCCTCCGGTGATGGCGATTTCGACATGTTGCTCGAACGCATCATCCACAAGCACGGCGTGCAGGCGGTGGCCTATGGCGTGCCGGGGCTGACCGCCAATTCACTGATCCGCGCCGCCAGCCGCTACGTGCCCATCGAAGGCGCGTTGTTGCTCAAGAATTGATTTTCAGGGAGTCCAGCAGGTTTGGAACGCATTGCAGTCATCGACTTTGAAACCACCGGCATCACCCCGAGCAGCAGCTGTCGCGCCACCGAAATTGCCGTGGTGATGCTTGAACGCGGCCAGATTGTCGACCGCTACCAGAGCCTGATGAATGCCGGCGTACGTATACCGGCCTTCATCGAACAGCTGACCGGCATCAGCAACGCCATGCTGCGCAGCGCACCGTCGGCGGAAAAGGTGATGAACGAGGTCAACGAATTCGTCGGCACCACGCCACTGCTGGCCCACAACGCCGCGTTCGACCAGAAGTTCTGGGACTTCGAACTGGGACGCATCAAACGCACCCGCCTGCAAAACTTTGCCTGCTCTCTGTTGCTGGCCCGGCGCCTGCTGCCGGCGGCGCCCAACCACAAGCTCGGCACCCTCAACACCTTCGCCGGCCTGCCCCATACCGGCCAGGCCCACCGGGCCATGGCCGACGCCGAAATGGCCGCCAACCTCACTGCCCACCTCGCCTCGGAACTGCGGCAAAAGCACGGATTGCGGGAGTTGTCCCATGACTTGCTGTGCAGCTTGCAGAAAGTGCCGGCGGCGAAGGTCGCTGAGCACCTCAAGCGGTATCGTGGGTTCTGAATACACCCGTAGAACCCTTGTGGGAGCGGGCTTGCTCGCGAATGCGGTGTTTCAGTCAAAGGGTGTTAACGGGTGCACCGCATTCGCGAGCAAGCCCGCTCCCACAGTTTGATTTGTGTTGAACAGATGCCCCCGCATGTCGATGCGCTGGACAGCAAAAGTGTACGGCTCGGATAAACAGGTTTTGTAGCTTATTTTCCCGCCATCGCCTTTCTAGAATATCGGCTCCCACTGTCCTGATTTCGAGCCGTCCATGCCTGGCCCACGCCGTTTCCCCTTGCCTTTGATCGCTGCGTTTTTTGCCTTGTATGTCATCTGGGGTTCGACCTACCTGGTGATTCGCATCGGTGTGGAACATTGGCCGCCGTTGTTGATGGCCGGGATTCGTTTTGTGCTGGCCGGTTCGCTGATGTACGGCTTCCTGCGCTGGCGCGGGGCTCCGGCGCCGACGTGGGCGCAATGGAAGGCCGGGGCGCTCATTGGTGTGTTGTTGCTCACTTTCGGCAATGGCGCGGTCAGTGTGGCCGAGCACACGGGCGTGGCGTCCGGGGTGGCGGCGCTGGCGGTGGCGACGGTGCCCTTGTTTACCTTGCTCTGCGGTTATTTCTGGGGCGCGCGCAACACTCGCCTGGAGTGGGCGGGGATTGTGCTGGGCCTGATCGGCATCGCCATGCTCAACCTGGGCTCCAACTTGCAGTCGAGCCCCTTGGGCGCGACCTTGCTGGTGTTCGCAGCGGCGTCGTGGGCCTTCGGTTCGGTGCTGAGTAAACATGTGCCGTTACCGGCGGGGGCGATGGCCAGTGCGGTGGAAATGCTCGTGGGCGGCGTGGTGTTGTTGATCGGCAGCGTGGCCAGCGGCGAACGCCTGGCGAGCGTCCCGCCGCTGGAAGGCTGGTTCGCATTGGCCTACCTGACCTGCTTCGGTTCGATCATCGCCTTCAACGCCTACATGTACCTGCTCAAGCATGTGCGGCCGGCGGCGGCCACCAGCTACGCCTACGTCAACCCGGCGGTGGCGGTGTTGCTGGGCATCGTGTTTGCCGGTGAGAGCATTGGTGTGGAGGAGGGCATGGCGATGCTGGTGATCATCAGTGCGGTGGTGTTGATTGGCTTGCCCCAGTGGCGCAAGCCCAAGCCTGCGCCGGCCGAATCCTGATTTAGGGTAAACTGCCGCGCATTGCACTTTTGCACACATACTGCACTGAATTTTCCTACGGTACTCCCATGACTTTCGCCACCCTTGGCCTGATCGAACCCTTGTTGCGCGCCCTTGAGACGCTCGGCTACCAGACCCCGACCCCGGTGCAGGCCCAAGCCATGCCGGCGGTGCTGGCCGGTCGCGACCTGATGGCGGCGGCCCAGACCGGCACCGGCAAGACCGCCGGTTTCGCCGTGCCGCTGTTGCAGGTGCTGACCACCGAAGGGCCGAAGGTCGCCGCCAACTCGGTGCGGGCGTTGATCCTGGTGCCGACCCGTGAACTGGCCGAGCAGGTCCATGAAAGCGTGCGCCAGTACGCGCAGAACCTGCCGTTGAGCACCTACGCGGTGTACGGCGGCGTCAGCATCAACCCGCAGATGATGAAGTTGCGCAAAGGCGTCGATCTGCTGGTCGCCACGCCGGGTCGCCTGCTCGATCTGTTTCGCCAGAATGCGGTGAAGTTCAATCAGTTGCAGACCCTGGTGCTGGACGAAGCCGATCGCATGCTCGACCTGGGCTTCTCCGAGGAACTGGCGAACATCTACAAGGCCCTGCCGAAGAAGCGCCAGACGCTGCTGTTCTCGGCGACCTTTTCCGACGCGATCCGCCTGTTGGCCGAGCAGATGCTCAACGACCCGCTGAGCATTGAGGTGAGCCCGCGCAACGTCGCCGCCAGCACCGTCAAGCAGTGGGTGGTGACGGTGGACAAGAAGCGCAAGCCGGAGCTGTTCGTGCACTTGCTGCGCAAGAATAAGTGGAAACAAGTGCTGGTCTTTGCCAAGACCCGCAATGGGGTCGATGCGCTGGTGGAAAAACTCCAGGGCATTGGCGTCAACGCCGATGGCATTCATGGTGACAAGCCCCAGGCCACCCGCCAGCGCGCGCTGGACCGGTTCAAGCTGGGTGAAGTCCAGATCCTGGTGGCCACCGATGTCGCGGCCCGTGGCCTGGACATCGAAGACCTGCCGCTGGTGGTGAACTTCGACCTGCCGATCGTCGCCGAGGACTACATCCACCGTATTGGTCGCACCGGCCGTGCGGGCTCCACCGGGGAAGCGATCTCCCTGGTTTGCGCCGATGAAGTGAACCTGCTGTCGGCCATCGAGATGCTGACGCGCAAAACGCTGACTCGCCAGATGGAGCAGGATTTCGAGCCTGAGCACCGGGTACCGGACACCGATGCCAGCGGCCAGGTGATCAAGAAACCGAAAAAGCCGAAGAAACCGAAGGTTTCGGGCGCTGGCGGCAAGCGCAACCTGGGCAAGTGGGTGGACAGCGGTGATTCGGGGCCTGTGGAGCCTGCGGTCAAGCCGGTGCGCAAAGTGCCGGTGTTCAATACGGGGCCGCGTAAGCGCAAGCCTTGACGGACTGCGGCGGCCGATACATCGCTATCGCGAGCAGGGCTCGCTCCCACAGGGGCTCTGTGGTGGACACTGGATCTGTGAGCACCAGTGAGACCACTGTGGGAGCGAGCCTGCTCGCGATGGCGACAGCCGGGTTTTCAACCCTGGCGCTGTAACCATTCCAACATCCCCAACCCCGCCGCCCGGCCACTGGCAAAACACGCCGTGAGCAGGTAGCCGCCGGTCGGTGCTTCCCAATCAAGCATTTCCCCGGCGCAGAACACGCCGGGCACTTGCTTGAGCATCAGGCGTTCGTCCAGGGCCTCGAAGGTCACGCCACCGGCGCTGCTGATGGCTTCGTCCAAGGGGCGGGTCTTCACCAGCGTCAAAGGCAGGGCCTTGATCGCCTGGGCCAGCCGCGCCGGGTCCGCAAAGCACTCGGCGGGTGTGAGCTCGCGCAACAGCGCTGCCTTGACCCCATCGATCCCCAATTGACTGTGCAGGTGCTTGGCCATCGAGCGCGAGCCGCGTGGCTTGTTCAGGGCCTGGTGGATCTTATCCACAGGCCGGCCTGGTAAAAGGTCCAGATGGATCGTCGCGTGGCCGTGCTGGTTGATGGCTTCACGGATCGCGGCCGACAGGGCGTAGATCAGGCTGCCTTCAATGCCGGTGGCGGTGATCACGCATTCGCCGAGGCGCGGCGCATCGTCGTTCAAGCCGATGGCGATATTTTTCAGCGGGGCACCGGCGAATTTGCTGGTCAGCACTTCACTCCAGGCTTGCACGTCGAAGCCACAGTTGCTCGGCTGCAAGGGCGCCAGGGCGACGCCGCGCTGTTCCAGGGGCAGCATCCAGGCGCCGTCGGAGCCCAGGCGCGACCAACTGCCGCCGCCCAGCGCCAGCAATGTCGCGTTGGGGCTCAGGGCTTTTTCCCCGTCCGGCGAGGCGATTCGCAAGCTGCCGTCGGCGTTCCAGCCGAGCCAGCGATGGCGCGTGTGGATCACCACGCCGGCGTCGCGCAGGCGCTTGAGCCAGGCGCGCAGCAGCGGGGCGGCTTTCATGTCGGTCGGGAACACCCGCCCGGAGCTGCCGACAAACGTGTCGATGCCCAGCCCGTGAATCCATGTGCATAACTCATCCGCCCCGAATGCCCGCAACATTGGCGCGATATTCGGTGCACGCTCGCCGTAGCGGGACAGGAACGCGGGGAAGGCTTCGGAATGGGTGATGTTCATGCCGCCCACGCCGGCCAGCAGGAATTTCCTGCCCACCGAAGGCATGCCGTCGTACAGATCAACTTGAACGCCGGCCTGGCTCAACACCTCGGCCGCCATCAGGCCGGCGGGGCCGCCGCCGATGATGGCGATGTTTGGGGGGGACGGCTGGGCGGTCGAGGTCATGGGTCTGAACTGTGGGGGCTGGAATAGGCGGGGCATTCTATCAGCACAACTCCCTATGGAGATCTCTGTGGGCTGTGGGAGCGGGCTTGCTCGCTCCCACAAGGAGATTTGGGATTCTTGAAGACAGTTGATCAAAAAATAGCCACGTCTCTGTACGCTACAGTCAGCGCAGGCTGTAGACCGTTTCGCTCAGGTTATCCACAGGCCGCTCCACAGCCATTGTGGGTAAAGCCCAGGTTTCAATGACAACCTGATGACGTCCAGACCCGTTGCGCGCTGTGGTGCAGAATCCCGTGGCGGCGGGCCAGGGCCTTGCGGTCCTTGCTGTAGCCGCCGCCGATCACGCCGACCACCGGGATGTCGCGTCCCAGGCAATGGCGCATGACGCTCTCGTCGCGGGCGGCGAGGCCTTCGTCTGTCAGTTTCAGGTAGCCGAGGGCGTCGTCCTTGTGTACATCGACGCCGGCGTCATACAGCACCAGGTCCGGTTGGTAGAGCGGCAACAGGTAGTTGAGGGCATCGTCCACCACCTTCAGGTAAGCGGCGTCTTCCATGCCCATCGGCAGGGGAATGTCCCAATCGCTTTGCGCCTTGCGGGCAGGAAAATTCTTTTCGCAGTGCAAGGAAACTGTCACGGCGTCCGGGGTGTCATGGAGTATTCGGGCGGTACCGTCGCCCTGGTGCACATCGCAATCGAAGATCAACACCCGCGAGACCCGGCCGCTGGCCAGGAAATAACGACTGATCACCGCCAGGTCGTTGAAAATGCAAAAGCCGGCCGGGTGGTCGTGGTGGGCGTGATGGGTGCCGCCGGCCAAGTGACAGGCGAGCCCGTGCTCAAGGGCCTGTTCGGCGGCCAGGATCGAGCCGCCCACGGCGCGCACGGTCCGGCGGGCCAGGGCCTCGCTCCAGGGCAGGCCGAGTCGCCGTTGGTCTTCACGGGACAACTCGCCGCCCATGTAGCGTTCGATATACCCACGGTCGTGGGCCAGGGCGAGGATGTCTGGCGGGCAGAGCGCCGGGCGCAGGAGGTCGGCGTCATGGACCAGTCCGCTGTCCACCAGGTGATCGCGCAACAGGCGAAACTTGTCCATGGGGAAACGGTGTTCGGCCGGGAACTCGGGGCTGTAGTCTTCGTGATAGATAAGCGGCAGGGGCATGGTGTTTTCAGCGGTGGTGATGTGATGGATCGTATCAGCGTTGTAGACTCAGGGGCATGGAAAGGGAGCGAAGATGGAGCCGATACTCGAACTGCAAAGCGCCCGCCTGCTCATGCGGCAGTGGCGCGATGATGACTTGGCGGAGTTTGCCGCCATGTCGGCCGATCCGCAGGTGATGCGTTATTTCCCGGCGCCCCTGAGTCGCCTGGAAAGCGCTGCCTTGATCGGCCGCGTGCGCGGGCATTTCGCTGAGCATGGCTTTGGTTTATGGGCACTGGAGCGCAAGGACACCGGCGCCTTCATCGGCTTTACCGGGCTTGGCGTGGTCGGTTTCGACGCGCACTTTACCCCGGCCGTCGAGATCGGCTGGCGTCTGGCCCGGCAACACTGGGGCCTGGGGTATGCCAGCGAGGCCGCATGGACGGCGCTGCGTTGTGCCTTCGACCGGTTGTCGCTAGAAGAAGTGGTGGCGTTCACCGCTGTGGATAACCTGCCGTCGCAAAAGGTCATGCAGGCCATCGGCATGCATCACGATCCGGCAGACGACTTCGAACACCCCAAGCTCGCCGTCGATCATCCCTTGCGGCACCATGTGCTCTATCGCATCAATCGTGAACAATGGCTACAGACCCTGCAGGGTTAGCCGACACGGACGTTACAATGCCCGCGCAACGGCCCGGGCCGACAATCGATTCACCGCCGCAGCACAGACTGCGCGGTATTGCGCTGTGTGAGGAAAGTCTGAATGAGCCATGTGCTGGAAGATCTGGTCGACCTGCTGACCCTGGAACCGATCGAAGAGAACCTGTTTCGCGGGCGCAGCCAGGACCTGGGGTTCCGCCAGCTGTTCGGCGGCCAGGTGCTCGGCCAGTCGCTGTCGGCGGCCAGCCAGACCGTGGAGCCGGCGCGCCATGTGCACTCGATGCACGGCTATTTCCTGCGCCCCGGTGACGCGGCGTTGCCGGTGGTCTACCAGGTGGACCGGGTACGCGACGGCGGCAGTTTCAGCACCCGGCGGGTGACGGCGATCCAGAAAGGGCATCCGATCTTTACCTGCAGTGCTTCCTTCCAGTACGACGAACAGGGATTCGAGCACCAGAGCACCATGCCGCAGGTGGTGGGGCCGGAGAACCTGCCTTCCGAACTCGAATTGACCCAGCAGCGTGCGCACCTGTTGCCCGAGCACATGCGCGAAAAACTGCTGTGCCCCAAGCCGATCGAGGTGCGCCCGGTCACCGAAAAAGACCCTTACAACCCGCAGCCGGCGGACCCGATCAAGTACGTGTGGTTCCGGGCCGACGGTGCCCTGGCGGACTCGCCGGCCTTGCACAAATACCTGCTGGCCTACGCGTCGGACTTCGGTCTGTTGACCACCTCGCTGCTGCCCCATGGCAAGTCGGTCTGGCATAAAGACATGCAGGTTGCCAGCCTCGATCACGCCTTGTGGTTCCACGCCGACCTGCGTGCCGACGACTGGTTGCTCTATGCCATGGACAGCCCATGGGCCGGAAATTCCCGTGGTTTTTCCCGTGGCAGCGTGTTCAACCGCGCCGGGCAACTGGTGGCTTCGGTGACCCAGGAAGGCCTGATCCGCCATCGCAAGGACTGGGCATGAGCCTGTCGGATGTTCGGCATTGGGTCTTCGACATGGACGGCACGCTGACCATTGCCGTGCACGATTTCGCGGCGATCCGCGTGGCCCTGGCGATTCCTCCCGAAGATGACATCCTGACCCACCTCGCCGCATTGCCGGCGCAGGAGGCGGCGGCCAAGCATGCCTGGCTGCTGGAACACGAGCGGGACCTGGCGCTGGGTTCCAGGCCCGCGCCCGGAGCGGTCGAGCTGGTGCGGGACCTGGCGGGGCGCGGCTATCGCCTGGGCATCCTGACCCGCAACGCCCGCGAATTGGCTCATGTGACTCTAGAAGCCATCGGCCTGGCGGACTGTTTTGCCGTGGAGGATGTGCTGGGCCGTGACGAAGCGCCGCCCAAGCCGCACCCCGGTGGCTTGTTGAAGCTGGCCGAGGCCTGGGCGGTCGCGCCGGAGACGATGGTGATGGTGGGTGACTACCGCTTCGACCTCGACTGCGGTCGCGCGGCGGGTGCGCGCACGGTGTTGGTGAACCTGCCGGACAACCCCTGGCCGGAGCTGACGGATTGGCATGCGCGGGATTGTTTCGAGTTGCGGCGAATGCTGTTGGCTTGAGGTTTTGTGTGGACTGGCTAATCGCTTTCCCGGCCACTGCAAGACTCACTGCCCAAACAAAGCCTTCAACCCCTGCGCCGAATTGAACATCCCCTCACCGCTATGCCCAACCCCAGGCACTTCGACCAGCCGCTGGTTCAACCCCGCAGGATGGCGCCGGGTCAGGTAGTCGAAAAAGAAATGCCCGCGCAGTAACCGATAGGGCCCCTGGGTCTGTGCCTCGCAACTTTTATCCAGCGCCGGATGCTCCGGGTCGATGTCCTGCTGCCCCAGCAGATAGACGATGTCGCGCTTGATGTAGGTTTCTTCCAATTGAGCCGGTGTCTGTCCGGCGGCATAGGCGGGCAGGTTTTGCAGGCCGTACTTCCACCGATCGAAGCCAGGGCAACTGCCCGGGGCGAAGGCCATGGGCCGTTGCCCGTCGAAATAGGCATAGGACGACGGGTTGGCGATGACAAAACGCGGGCTGATCCGGTATTGACCATGGGCGAGCAGGGCATAGCGCTGGACCACCTGGGCGCCGCCAGAGTGGCCGGCGATGACGATCTCCTTCACTTCGGGAAATTGCTGGCGATCACTGACCCGCGCCACGATGTCGTCCAGTACCTGGAACGAACTCACCGGGTTCGGCCCTGTGGATAAGCCGCCGGCCATCCAGTCGTTGCCCTGCCAGCGCAGGATGTCACTGGGCAACTGATGGCGAGCCACGTCCTGCTCATTGAGAAACTGCGGGGCGATGATCAGGGTCGTGCCCTGTTGTCCGGCGTGCCCGGCGGCGGTTTCGGCACTGCGCAGGTACGTGTCGGCGTTGCGCAACCGCCCATGGACGATGATCAGCACACGCTGGATGGAAGCAGGCGGCGGGCTCACGGCCACCGCCATGGCGCCGCCCCTGAGTTGCAGGCGTCCCTGGGCGATCTCTTTCACGCCCTGTTCGTCTGCCTGGACAACCAGGCAGCACAGCAACAGGCCAATCAACGCCCCCCGCTTCATCTACAGGTTTTTCGCCGCGAACGTGTCGCACTGGCTGACCTGGCCCTGGGTGAAGCCGGCCTTGAACCAGCGCACCCGCTGTGCGGAGGTGCCGTGGGTGAAGGAGTCCGGCACCACGCGCCCCTGGCCCTGTTGCTGCAAACGGTCGTCGCCGATGGCGTTGGCGGCGTTCAAGGCCTCTTCGATGTCGCCGGGTTCGAGCCAGTTCAGGCGTTTTTGCGCATGGTTGGCCCAGACGCCGGCCAGGCAATCGGCCTGCAGTTCCTGTCGAACCAGCAGGCCGCCGTCGCCTTCCATCTGGCGGCCTTGCTGGCGTGCCTGTTGGATCTTCGCCGACACACCGAGCAGCGTCTGCACATGGTGGCCGACTTCGTGGGCAATGACGTAGGCCTGGGCGAAGTCACCGGCGGCCGAGAAACGCTGGGACATCTCCTTGAAGAAACTCATGTCCAGGTAGACCTGCTGGTCCGCCGGGCAATAGAACGGCCCGGTCGCCGAAGAGGCCAGCCCGCAGGCCGAGTTGACCCGGCCGCTGAACAGCACCAGCTTCGGTTGCTGGTATTGGCGTCCGGCCTGCTGGAAGACCTGGCCCCAGGTGTCCTCGGTGTCGCCGAGGATCGAGCGCACGAATTCGGCCTGTTCGTCGTTGGCCGATGGCGCTTGGCGGGTTTGTGATGAGGTGGGCGCGGATGGGGCCATCTGCCCGGCCAGTTGGCCGAGGATCTGCATCGGGTCCTGGCCGGTGATCCAGCCGATGCCGACAATCAGGACAATGGCCGTCAGGCTCAATCCCTTGCCGCCGCCGAAGCGCATCCCGCCACCGCCCCCGTTGTCTCCGCGAGCGTCCACCACGTTGTCACTGCGGCGACCTTTTTTCCATAACATGGCGAAATCCTCTGATGGGCCTTGTGAAGAATGTGCCTGCCGTTGCCGTGAGTCTAGCGTTCACGCGCCTAAGGTGCGCGCCGCGCTTGAGCTGTCAGGCAACTGATACGGGTTTTGGTTCATGGGTGAACCGATCCTGCCGGGTTCGCGGATTTTCATTACACTTCGGCTGTAGAACTTATCCGGACTTCCCCAGGCCCAACACTGCACCGCACGCCAAAGCCCTTACCTCCAGCAACGCAGGTTTTCCTTATGACCGTCAGCACTCCGCTCTCCGGCGTCAATCAGGCTTTCAAGGGCATCGTGCTTATTCTGGTCGCAACGTTCCTGTTCTCCAGTCATGACGCGTTGTCCAAATACCTGTCGGGTTTTTACCCGATCATCATGGTGGTCTGGGCCCGTTATCTGGTGCACACCTTGCTGATGGCCGGTATTTTCCTGCCGCGTTCGGGGTTGCGAGTGCTGCGTACCAAGCGTCCGCTCTGGCAGCTGGCCCGGGCCTTGTGCCTGTTGGGCACCAGCCTGTTCTTCACCACCGCGCTGCTGTACATCCCATTGGCCGAGGCAACGGCGGTCAACTTCCTGGCCCCGGTGCTAGTGACGGCGTTGTCGGTGCCGTTGCTGGGCGAGCGGGTGACGCGCGGGCAATGGGTGGCGGTGATCTTTGGCTTTATCGGGGTGCTGATCATCGTCCACCCCGGCGGCGACCTGTTCACGCCGGCGGTGGTGTTGCCGTTCTGTTCGGCGTTGTTTTTCTGTTTCTACCAACTGCTCACGCGCAAGCTCAGCGAGATCGACAGCCCGACCACCAGCAACTTCTTCGCCGGTTTGTGCAATACGTTAGTGATGAGCGCCCTGGTGCCGTTCTTCTGGCAAGTGCCGAGCCTGATGCATGGCGCGATGATGCTGGCGTTGGGGACATGCGGGATGACGGCGCACCTGATGCTGACCCAGGCCTTCCGCTTTGCTGCCCCAGCGCTGCTGGCGCCGTTCGGTTACTGCCAGATCGTGTTTGCCGGGCTGTTGGGCTGGTTGTTGTTCAACCATACGCCGACGTTGACCACGGTGTTTGGCATCGTGCTGATTTGCCTGAGTGGGTTGGCGGCGGCGTGGCAACAGCGGCGGAGGTAATGCAGAACCTGAAGAGGGGAATGTGGGAGCAAGGCTTGCCCGCGATGCAGACGATGCGGTCCTAAGTGAACCGAGGCGCCTGTATCGCGGGCAAGCCTTGCTCCCACAATGGGGATGAATCCCAGACGGACTGGAATCAGTTTTCCAACGTCGGCACCTTGCGCGGTGCCATGAAGTACAGCCAGGTCAGGGCAATGAAATACATCGCCGGGATCAGGGTGAACAGCACGGTGTAGTTGTTGTTGGTCACTGTCAGGATGTGGCCCACCAACTGGGTCATGAACATGCCACCGATGGCCGCGCACATGCCGCCGAAACCGAACACCGTGCTCATCATGTGCTTGGGCGTGTAGTCCATCACCAGGCTCCAGATGTTGGCGGTCCAGGCCTGGTGCGCGCCGATGGCCAGGGAAATGGCAAACACCGCCATCCACAGGTTGCTGGCGCCGGCCGCCAGGATCACGCCGACGATGCAGCAGGCGAACAGCAGCATGGACACCAGCCGCGCCTTGATCGGATTGAGGCCGCGGCCGATCAGGAACGAAGACAGGATCCCGCCGCCCACGCTGCCGAAGTCGGCGGTGAGATAGATGATGATCAGCGGGATGCCCATTTGGCTCACGTTGATCCCCAGGCTGTATTGCTGGTTGAGGAACGGCGGCAGCCAATAGAGGTAGAACCAGAACACCGGCGCGGTGATCGAGTAGGCCAGGGCGAATGCCCAGGTGCCGCGCATGCGCAGGATGCGCGAGAACGGCACGCGGACCTGGTCCGGTTCGCCTTCGCCTTGGATGTAATCCAGTTCCGACTGTTTGACGCTGGGGTGGTCTTCCGGGTTGAAGTACTTCAGGCCCCAGAACAGCAACCAGATCCCGCCCAGCGCGGCCATGCACAGAAACGCCGCCTGCCAGCCCCATACATGCAGCACCAAGGGCAGCAGCATCGGGGTGAACATGGCGCCGACGTTGGTGCCGGCGTTGAAGATGCCGGTGGCCACGGCGCGTTCGCCGGCCGGGAACCACAGCCGGGTGGTCTTCACGCAAGCCGGGTAGTTGGCGGCTTCGGTCAGGCCGAGGATGAAGCGGCAGACCATGAAGCCCACCGCCGAAGTGGCCAGGCCATGGGCGCCGGTTGCCAGGCTCCAGAGCAGCACGGCACAGAAGAACACACGCTTGACGCCGATGCGGTCGATCAGTCGGCCTTGCAGCACGAAGCCGACGGCATAACCGACCTGGAACCAGAAGTTGATGTTGGCGTAGTCCATCGCCGTCCAGCTCATTTCCTTGGCGAGGATGGGCTGCATCACGCCCAGGGCGGCGCGGTCGATGTAGTTCAGGGTGGTGGCGAAAAACACCAGGGCGAGCATGACCCAACGGGTCTTGCCCACGGCCATGGCGCCGCGGATCTTGTCGCCGATACCGCCGGTCGAGGCACCCAGGCCAGCAGCAAGGCGGGAGCTTTGGGAAGAAATCATAAGTGTGTACCCGTTTTTGAAATTCTTATGGGTTGGTCTGGGGCTGTCCATCGGTGCCGGCGTTCAGGGCCGGCGTCGATGTGGGGCGATGGTGCGCAGTGGACAAAAAATCGTCAATTGAGCAACCGGCATTTTGTTCGATAATCGCCCAAAAAACTAACCGGATGGTACATATTGAATTGCCCAAAGGAAACGCCCCACCAATAATCGGCTCACTCTTTCAAAAGCGGCGCACGTTGTGCGGGAGCCGAAGTCATGCAGCGTTCCATTGCTACCGTATCCTTGAGCGGCACCCTGCCGGAAAAACTGGAAGCCATTGCCGCCGCCGGCTTCGACGGGGTGGAGATCTTCGAGAACGACCTTCTCTACTACGACGGCAGCCCTCGGGAAATCCGCCAGATGTGCGCCGACCTGGGCATCGCCATCACGCTGTTCCAGCCGTTTCGTGACTTCGAAGGCTGCCGCCGCGACCGCCTGGCTCGCAACCTGGAGCGGGCCGAGCGCAAGTTCGACCTGATGCAGGAGCTGGGCACCGACCTGGTGCTGGTGTGCAGCAACGCCTCGGCCGACAGCCTCGGCGATGAGCAGGTGCTGATCGATGACCTGCGCCTGCTGGCCGAACGGGCCGCTGCACGCGGTTTGCGCATCGGTTACGAAGCGCTGGCGTGGGGGCGGCACGTGAACACTTATCAACAGGTCTGGAACATCGTGCGCCAGGCCGATCACCCCAGCCTCGGCGTGTTGCTCGACAGCTTCCACACCTTGTCCCTCAAGGGTGACCCGAGCGCCATTGCGCAGATCCCTGGCGAGAAGATTTTCTTCGTGCAAATGGCCGATGCGCCGATCCTGGCGATGGATGTGCTGGAGTGGAGCCGGCATTTTCGCTGCTTCCCGGGCCAGGGCGAATTCGATCTGCCCGGCTTTCTGGCGCCGATCATCGAGAGCGGCTACACCGGGCCGCTGTCGTTGGAAATCTTCAACGACGGTTTTCGCGCCGCGCCGCCCAGGGCCAATGCCGCCGACGGCCTGCGCTCATTGCTGTACCTGGAGGAAAAGACCCGCCAGCGCCTGGCTGCCGAGTCGGCACCTGCGAAGACCACCGATATCCTCTTCGCCACGCCGCCGGCCAGCGAGTACGACGGCATCGAGTTCCTGGAGTTTGCCGTCGACGACAACCTTGGCGCCAAGCTGGGCCATTGGTTGGAGCGACTGGGGTTCGTCAAGGCAGGCCAGCATCGCTCCAAGAACGTGAGCCTGCTGCGCCAGGGCGACATCAACCTGATCCTCAACAGTGAGCCCTATTCCTTTGCCCACAGTTTTTTCGAAGCCCATGGGCCGTCGTTGTGCGCCACCGCTGTGCGGGTCAAGGACAGCGCCAGCGCCCTGAAACGGGCCGTGGCCTACAAGGGTCAACCTTATCGTGGCCTGGTGGGGCCCAACGAATTGGAGCTGGCGGCGGTGCGCGCACCGGACGGCAGCCTGATCTACCTGGTGGACCAGGAGGCCGATGTCTACGGCACCGATTTCCATCTGCAACCGGGGGCCGTCATCGGTGCCGGGCTCAAGCGCATCGACCATATGGCGATGGCGTTGCCGGCCGACAGCCTCGACAGCTGGGTGCTGTTCTACAAGAGCCTGCTGGATTTCGAGGCCGACGACGAAGTGGTGTTGCCCGACCCTTATGGCTTGGTCAAAAGCCGGGCGTTGCGCAGCCGTTGCAGCTCGATCCGATTGCCGCTGAACATTTCCGAGAACCGCAACACGGCCATCTCCCATGCGCTGTCGAGTTACCGCGGCTCCGGCGTGCATCACATCGCCTTCGACTGCGATGACATCTTCGCCCAGGTCAGTCGCGCCAAGGAGGCCGGGGTGCCGTTGCTGGACATTCCGCTCAACTATTACGACGACCTGGCGGCGCGTTTCGATTTCGACGATGAGTTCCTCAGCGAACTGGCGTATTTCAACGTGCTGTACGACCGGGATGCCCAAGGGGGCGAGCTGTTCCACGTCTACACCGAGCCATTCGAGGGGCGGTTCTTCTTTGAAATCATCCAGCGCAAGAAGGGCTATGCCGGGTACGGCGCCGCCAACGTCGCGGTGCGGTTGGCGGCCATGGCCAAATCCCGCAGTGGCGGTTTGCGGCACGCCAAGTTGTAGGTAAATCGTAACCGCGGCGGTAAAGGGCCGTCCCGTGGCTTTCTTCACTGCACGGTGCGGCCCATAATCGTCGGCTTGTGCAGTGAAGGCCGTGAGCCCGCAATGACTATGAATCCAGAGCCAGCGACAGCGCTTGACGCGGCTGTCGTCGCAACGCGCAAGGGACGCAAGAACAACCCGGAGAAAACCCGGGAGAACATTCTCCAGGAAGCCATCGTCGAATTCGTCCAGCAAGGTCTGGCCGGTGCCCGGGTCGATGCCATCGCCGAACGCATCCACACCTCCAAGCGCATGATCTATTACTACTTCGGCAGCAAGGAGCAGTTGTACGTCGAGGTCCTGGAAAAGCTCTACGGTGATATCCGCAACACCGAGAGCCGCCTGCACCTGGCCGAGCTGGCCCCCGTGGACGCCATCCGGCGCCTGGTGGAGTTCACCTTCGACCACCACGACCGCAACGTCGATTTCGTGCGCATCGTCTGCATCGAAAACATCCACAACGCCGAATACGTCAAGCAATCCGGCGCGATCAAGGCCATGACCAACACCATCCTCGATGCCCTGGGTGTCATTCTGCACCGCGGCGCCGAGGAGGGCGTGTTCCGTGCCGGCCTCGAACCGCTGGACGTGCACCTGTTGATCAACTCGTTCTGTTTCTATCGCGTGTCCAACCGCCAGACGTTCGGGGAGATCTTCCAGATCGACCTGTCGGACGAGGCGATCAAGCAGCGGCATCGGCAGATGATTTGTGAGTCGGTGTTGAGATATTTGCAGGCCTGATACCGAACCTGATGCAGGAGCCGGCTCCCACACAAGCCTGCTCCCACAGCAGCAGCCCTTAGTGATTCATGCTCTGGAAATGCGCCAGCATCCGCTGCGTGTCCGGGGCGACGCCGCTGAACAGTTCGAACGCCTTCACCGCCTGGAACACCGCCATGTTGCCGCCGTCCAGCGTGCGGCAGCCGAGGGCGCGGGCATTGCGCAACAGTTCGGTTTCCAGCGGGAAGTAGACGATTTCGGCGACCCACAATTCGCCGCGCAGCAGCTCGACCGGCACCGGTGTGCCCGGCAGTTTCGCCATGCCCATGGGCGTGGTGTTGACCAGGCCGTCCGCTTCGGCCATGGCGCTGGGCAGGTCATGCCCCACTCGGGCGCGGTTGGCGCCGAAGTGCTGGTTCAGGTTATGGGCCAAGGCTTCGGCCCGGCTCGCCTCGACGTCAAAAATGCTCAGTGTTTGCACACCTTCCGCCAACAGCGCGTGGGCAACCGCCGCGCCTGCACCGCCAGCCCCCATCTGGACCACGTGACGCCGTGGCGCATCACCCAGCCCGCGTCGAAAACCTTCGGCGAACCCCAGGCAGTCGGTGTTGTGGCCGATGCGCTTGCCTTCCTTGAGCACCACGGTATTGACCGCGCCAATGCCACGGGCCTCGGGCGACAGCTCGTCCAGCAGCGGGATGATTGCCTGTTTGCAAGGGAAGGTGATGTTCAGGCCGGTGAAGTCCATGCGCTCGGCCGCCTTCAGCAGATCGGGCAGGGCGCTGCTGTCGAGGTGCAACGCATCGAGGTCGATCAGTCGATAGAGGTAGCGCATGCCCTGGGCATCGCCTTCCTGTTCATGCAGCGCAGGTGTGCGCGACGCCTGGATGCCCGCACCGATCAGGCCGGCAAGCACGGTGATATTCGACATGCGCATCAACCCTTCAATCGCTGGCTGAAATGTTCCAGGGCCAGGCGATAGCCATGGCTGCCGAACCCGCACATCACGCCGATGGCGATGGATGAGACGAAGGAGTGGTGGCGGAAGGTTTCGCGGGCGTGGACGTTGGACAGATGGACTTCGATGACCGGGACTTCGCTGGCGACCAGGGCGTCGCGGATTGCCACGGAGGTGTGGGTCCAGGCCGCCGGGTTGATCACGATACCGGCACACCGGCCGCGGGCGCCGTGAATCCAGTCGAGTAATTCGCCTTCCTGGTTGGTCTGGCGAAACTCCACCGCCAGGCCGAGTTCTTCAGCCGTGCGGCCGCACAGCGCCGAAATGTCCGCCAGGGTTTCATGGCCGTAGGTCGCCGGCTCGCGAGTGCCGAGCAGATTCAGGTTCGGGCCGTTGAGCACCAGGATGATCGGAGGCATTGCGATTTTCTCCACTTTTTATTGTTGGCATGAAGCAGCTTTCTGCCGGTGGAGATAAATTGTACTAGATGGTTACTTTGGTCAAACGAAGCCGTGGGGCGCGGGCAATAAGTGTTCGATGATCGAACATTGCCTTGGATTTGGGGGGAAAGGATTATTTGTGGCGAGGGCACTTAGCTGTGGGAGCAAGGCTTGCCCGCGATTACAGGCGACGCGGTCTTTCAGAAATTGAGTCGCCTGCATCGCGGGCAAGCCATGCTCCCACATAGCTTCACCCTGTCCTGCCAGCGCTTAACGCCGGGTCAACAACACCCCGGATTCCATGTGATGGGTCCAGGGAAACTGGTCGAACAGCGCGCAGCGCGTGATGCGGTGGGTGTCGTGCAATTGCGCGATGTTGGCCGCGAGGGTTTCCGGGTTGCAGGAGATGTACAGGATGTTCTCGAAACGCCGGGTCAACTCGCAGGTGTCCGGGTCCATGCCGGCGCGAGGCGGGTCGACGAAGACGCTGCCGAACTCGTAGCTTTTCAGGTCGATGCCATGCAGACGACGGAATGGACGTACTTCGTTCAGGGCTTCGGTCAGCTCCTCCGCCGACAGGCGCACCAGCGTGACGTTATCCACAGCGTTTTCGCTGAGGTTGCTCAGCGCGGCGTTCACCGAGGTCTTGCTGATCTCAGTCGCCAGCACCTTGCGCACGCGGGTGGCCAGGGGCAGGGTGAAGTTGCCGTTGCCGCAGTACAGCTCCAAGAGATCGTCGCTGCGCTCGCCCAGCGCGTCATAAGCCCAGTTGAGCATCTTCTGGTTCACCGTGCCGTTGGGCTGGGTGAAGGCGCCTTCGGGCTGGCGATAGCTGAAGGTGCGGCCGCCCACTTCGAGTTTCTCCACCACGTAGTCGTGGCCGATCACCTCGCGCTTGCCCTTGGAACGACCGATGATGCTGACGCCCAGGTCGCTCGCCAGTTTCGAGGCGGCGGCGTGCCAGTGCTCGTCCAGCGGGCGGTGATAGCACAGGGTGATCATCGCATCGCCGGCCAGGGTGGTCAGGAACTCCACCTGGAACAACTTGTGGCTCAGGGGCGCGCTGGCCTGCCAGGCCGCCTTGAGTTGCGGCATCAACTGATTGATGCGCAGGCTGGCGATCGGGAATTGCTCGATGAGGATCGGCGTGCGCTTGTCCTCCTGGGAGAACATCGCGTAATGCCGCTCGCCGGCCTCGCGCCACAGGCGGAATTCGGCGCGCAAGCGGAAGTTTTGCAAGGGCGAGTCGAAGACGTCCGGCTGCGGTGCGTCGAACGGAGCCAGCAGGTCGCGCAAGCGGGTGACCTTGTCCTGGAGCTGGGTGGCGTAGGCCTGGGAATCGAAAGTCATGCGTTGTACCAACCCAACTTGATCACGAACAGGATCGACAGAATCACCAGCGCTGGGTTCAGCTCACGGCCACGACCGGACACCAGCTTGATGGCGGTCCAGGTGATGAAACCGAAGGCGATGCCGTTGGCGATGGAGTAAGTGAATGGCATCGCCAGGGCGGTGACCAGCACGGGGGCGGCGACGGTGATGTCGTCCCAGTCGATTTCCGCCAGGCCCGAGGTCATCAACACGGCCACGAACAGTAAGGCCGGTGCGGTGGCGAAGGGCGGCACGCTGGCGGCCAGCGGCGAGAAGAACAGTGCCAGCAGGAACAGGATGGCCACGACGATGGCGGTCAGGCCCGTGCGGCCGCCGGCGCTGACGCCCGCCGCCGATTCGATGTAGCTGGTGGTGGTGGAGGTGCCCAGCAGCGAACCGGCCATGGCGGCGGTGCTGTCGGCGATCAGCGCACGGCCCATCTTCGGCATGTGGCCGTCCTTGCCCATCAGCCCGGCGCGCTTGGCGACGCCGATCAGGGTGCCGGAGTTGTCGAACAGGTCGACGAACAGGAACGCGAAGATCACGCTCACCAGGCCGATGTCCAGGGCGCCCTTGATGTCCAGTTGCAGGAAGGTCGGGGCCAGGGACGGCGGCGTGGAGATGACGCCACCGAACGGCGAGAAGCCCATCAGGATCGAGACGATGGTCACCGCCAGGATGCCGATCAGCACCGCGCCGCGCACTTTCAACGCTTCAAGGGCGACGATCAGGACGAAGCCCAGGGTCGCGAGGATCGGTGCCGGTTTCTTCAGATCGCCGAGGCCGACCATGGTCGCCGAATTTCCTACCACGATCTCGGCGTTATGCAGGGCGATCAGCGCCAGGAACAGGCCAATGCCGGCGGCGATGGCCGAGCGCAACGGCAGCGGGATGCTGTTGATGATCCACTCGCGGATACGAAAGATCGACAAGATGAAGAACAGCACCGCGGACACGAACACCGCCCCCAGCGCGACTTGCCAGGTGTGGCCCATGTGCAGGACCACGGTGTAGGTGAAGAAGGCGTTGAGGCCCATGCCCGGCGCGAGGGCGATCGGATAGTTGGCGATCAGGCCCATGACCGTGGAGCCAATGGCCGCCGCCAGGCAGGTGGCGACGAACACCGCGCCCTTGTCCATGCCGGTTTCACCGAGAATGCTCGGGTTGACGAACAGGATGTAGGCCATGGCCAGGAAGGTCGTGATGCCCGCCAGGATCTCGGTCCGCACGTTGGTGTTGTGTGCCTTGAGTTGAAACAGCCTTTCCAGCATGTCTGCTCCCCGTGGCGCGCCCGGCGCCGTGAATGTATCGACCTCAAACAGCAAAGCACAGGCCGCCCGTGGCGCCTGGAATTTTCTGCGGGTCGGAAAAAGCCGCGCATGATACCAGCAGCGTAGCGATATGGCTGCGATCCTCGCCGATGTTTTGCCAACGTGACAACTGGGCC
Source organism: Pseudomonas sp. FG6 (assembly GCF_057809015.1). NCBI lineage: Bacteria > Pseudomonadati > Pseudomonadota > Gammaproteobacteria > Pseudomonadales > Pseudomonadaceae > Pseudomonas > Pseudomonas sp. FG6. The sequence continues at coordinate 13,807 of NZ_JBMDJD010000042.1, read as the reverse complement.
ATACTGCGCGCGGTTCCGGGGAGATCGCTATGCATTGCATGAATAAGAAGTGGATGACGGCCGTGGGTTGTGTGTTGGGCCTGTGGGTGCCCGGGCAGGCGGCCAACGCCGCGTCGGCGCCACCGTTGAGCGAGGTCAAGGTGCTCAAGGTCGAGTCGCCGGCCTGTGGCTTCGAGGACATCGCGGCCGGGCAGACGCAGACCCGCTGCGATCACAGTGGCCCGAACATCAAGGTCTACGTGCTGGAAGTCGGCTATGGCCGCCAGCCCTACGTCACCCTGGACGGCTTTGAAGTCGACGGTACCCGTTCGCCGGTGTGTGCGTTCAGCAATGGCAATCTCAACGACTGCTCGGTGCGCACCAAAATCGTAGGCTATTTGTACATCTTCGACCTGAAGGGCAAGCAAGAGGGCACCTTCAGCTTCAGCAACCAGTCGATCAATGCCCCGGGCAACCGGATGTCGACCCAGCTGTACATCAAATAACCTGCGCGGTGGCAGGTCCTACACTACAGGCATCACCCAGCGGAGAGTCCCCATGATTCCTGGAACCAAGATCCCCCGTGCCCTGATCGCCGTCGCCCAGGGTGTCGACGACCTGCAGACCGTGACCCTGATCGATGTGCTGCGTCGGGCCCAGGTCGAAGTGGTGGTGGCGAGCATCGAGGGGCGGCGGATGGTCACCTGCGCCCGCGGCACGCGCTTGACCGCCGATGGCATGCTGGTGGACGTACTGGTGCAGACGTTCGACCTGATCGTCTTGCCCGGCGGCATCATCGGCGCGCAACATCTGGCGGCCCATCAGCCGCTGCAACAACTGATCAAGGATCACGCGGCCACCGGCCGCTTCTTTGCCGCCATTGCCGAAGGCCCGGCCCTGGTCCTGCAAGCGTGTGGCGTGCTGCGCCAACGCCGCATGACCTGCCTGCCGGCGGTCAGTCAGCAACTGTCGGGTTGCACCTTCGTCGACCAGCCGGTGGTGGTGGACGGCAACTGCATCACCGCCCAAGGCTCGGCCGCCGCCGTGGCGTTTGCCCTGACGCTGGTGGAGCAACTGTCTGGCAAGGGCGTGAGGAGTGTGGTGGCGGCTGAGTTGCTGGCCTGACACGTTTCAAAGTGGCACTTGTGGCGAGGGCGCTTGCTCCCGCTCGGCTGCGTAGCAGACGTTAGTGGTTCATACGGTGTTGCGCGATGGCAAGCGGATCAATGTCTGCCTGGCCCTGGCGGTTCGTGCATCCGGTCGCGTTGGGCCAGGGTCGGGAACAGTTTGATCCAGGCCCCGGTCACCAACAGTGTGCCGACACCGCCCATGACCACCGCCGGCACGGTGCCGAACCAGTGGGCGGTCAGGCCGGATTCGAACTCGCCCAACTGGTTCGAAGCGCCGATGAACAACCCGTTCACCGCGCTGACCCGTCCGCGCATTTCGTCCGGTGTTTCCAACTGCACGAAGGAGGCGCGGATCACCATGCTGATCATGTCTGCCGCGCCCAGCACCACCAGCACCGCCAGGGAAAACCAGAACGAGGTGGACAGGCCGAAGGCGATGGTGGCGACACCGAACACGCCCACAGCGGTGAACATCACCCGGCCGACCTTGCGCTCCACGGCAAATCGCGCCAGCCACAGCGACATCAGCAAGGCCCCCACCGCTGGAGCCGAGCGCAACAGGCCCAGGCCCCAGGGGCCGGTGAGCAGGATGTCCTTGGCGAACACCGGCAGCAGCGCCGTCGCGCCGCCCAGCAGAACGGCGAACAGGTCCAGGGAAATCGCCCCGAGAATGTCCGGACGGCTGCGGATAAAGCGAATCCCGGCCAGCAGCGAATCCAGGGTCGCCTTGCCTTTGTTCAACGGTGTCTGGCGGGCGGGCAGGTTGAGCATCAGGCTGCAGGCGATGAGGTAGAGCAGCACCGTTGGCCCATAGACCCAGACGCTGCCAAAGGCATAGAGCAAGCCGCCGAGTGCCGGGGCGACGATGGTGGCCGATTGCTGGGCCGACTGCGCGGCAGCCACGGCACGGGGGAACAGCGCGGTCGGCACGATGCTCGGCAGCAGCGCCTGGGTGGTCGGCATTTCGAAGGAGCGGGCGGCGCCCAGCACGAAAGCGAGGATGAAGATCATCTCCCGCGTGACCTGGTCGGTGACGCTGCCGATCGCCAGCGCCAGGGCAATCATTGCCTGCAATGATTGGCAGATGGCTGCGACCTTGCGGCGGTCATAGCGGTCGGCCACGTGCCCGGTGTGCAGCATGAACAGCACGCGCGGAGCGAACTCCACCAGCCCGACGAGCCCCAGGTCCAATACGTTGCCGGTCAGTTGGTAGAGGTTCCAGCCAATGGCCACGGTGAGCATCTGGAAACCACTGGCGGTAAAGATCCGGGCCAGCCAGAAGGCGATGAAGGGACGGTGGTGACGAAGCAGCAGCGGTGCTTGGCTGGGCATCTATGACGGGTCCGGTGGTGAAGGCATCGAGATTATCACCGAGCGGTCAATGGAAGTTGCCGTGGCTGGAAAAATAGTTAGCCAAACATCTAATCCCACCGTCGCTCACCCGTGGCGAGGGAGCTTGCTCCCGCTGGATCGCATAGCGGCCCCAAGATTTTGCGGTCGCTGCGCAACCGAGCGGGAGCAAGCTCCCTCGCCATGGGTGAGCGGCGCGAAAAACAGTGGTTCGACCATGAGTCCACCCTGAGACAACCTGCCACGCGGCAAAAGACCACGCCGTTCATCGGGCGAAATACGACTACTCTTTGACCATTGCTTGACCCAGGTCAATTTCCTTCGGGGCGTTGTGCTGGCGGCCTTCGGGCCAGAGTCCTGCGTCGTGACGGTTTTAAAAAGAACGATTTGAAAAGCATCGCACTCCATATTTCCTGTGGGTCGCGATGCAAGCCCCACCCGCAGCCGGTTTTACCTGACAGAGGAAGACTTATGTTCGGTTTGGAGGCGCTCGATCTCGCCCGAATCCAGTTCGCGTTCACCATCTCGTTCCACATCCTGTTCCCCGCCATCACCATTGGCCTGGCGAGTTACCTGGCGGTGCTCGAAGGCCTGTGGCTCAAGACCCGTGACGATACCTACCGCGACCTGTACCACTTCTGGTCGAAGATCTTTGCCGTCAACTTCGGCATGGGGGTGGTGTCCGGCCTGGTCATGGCCTATCAGTTCGGCACCAACTGGAGCCGTTTCTCGGACTTCGCCGGTGCGATCACCGGGCCGTTGCTGACCTACGAGGTGCTCACGGCGTTCTTCCTCGAAGCGGGTTTCCTGGGGGTGATGCTGTTCGGCTGGAATCGCGTCGGCCGGGGCCTGCACTTCTTCTCCACGGTCATGGTGGCGATCGGCACGCTGATCTCGACCTTCTGGATCCTCTCCTCCAACAGCTGGATGCAGACCCCGCAGGGCTACGAAATCGTCGACGGCCGGGTGATCCCGATGGATTGGCTGGCGGTGGTGTTCAACCCTTCGTTTCCTTATCGCCTGCTGCACATGTCCACGGCGGCGTTCGTTGCCACGGCATTCTTCGTCGGCTCGTCGGCCGCCTGGCATTTGCTGCGCGGGCGCGACAACCCGGCCATTCGCCGCATGTTGTCGATGGCCATGTGGATGGCCTTGGTCGTGGCGCCGATCCAAGCGGTCATCGGCGACTTCCATGGCCTGAACACCCTTGAGCATCAACCGGCGAAAATCGCCGCCATCGAAGGCCACTGGGAAAACGTCGGCAATGAACCGACCCCGTTGATCCTGTTCGGACTGCCGGACATGCAAGCAGAGAAGACCCGCTTCGCCGTGGAAATTCCCTACCTGGGCAGCCTGATCCTGACCCATAGCCTGGACAAGCAGGTGCCGGCCCTCAAGGAGTTCCCGCCGCAAGACCGGCCGAACTCGACCATCGTGTTCTGGTCGTTCCGGGTCATGGTCGGCCTGGGCCTGCTGATGATCTTCACCGGCCTGTGCAGCTTGTGGCTGCGGCGCAACGACCGGCTCTACCAGTCCCGACCGTTCTTGCACATGGTGTTGTGGATGGGCCCGTCCGGGCTGATCGCGATCCTGGCCGGCTGGTTCACCACCGAGATCGGCCGCCAACCCTGGGTGGTCTATGGCCTGATGCGCACGGCCGATGCGTCGTCCGGCCACAGCTTCGCGCAGATGAGCATCACCCTGGTGCTGTTCGTGGTGGTGTATTTCGCGCTGTTCGGGGCCGGCCTGAGCTACATGATGCGCCTGGTGCGCAAGGGCCCGCAGGCCCACGAGGCCGAGCCGACCGATGGCGGCCCGGGCCAGAAACGCACCCCGGCCCGTCCGTTGTCGGCGGCCAACGCCGACGACGAAGCGGACCACAACGACCGCTCGAACAAGGGGAATTGAGTCATGGGTATCGATCTTGCGCTGATCTGGGCCGTGGTCATCATCTTCGGCATCATGATGTACGTGGTCATGGACGGCTTCGACCTGGGCATCGGCATTCTCTTTCCGTTCATCAAGGGCGAGCGTGACCGCGACGTGATGATGAACACCGTCGCGCCGGTCTGGGACGGTAACGAAACCTGGCTGGTGCTGGGCGGTGCGGGTTTGTTCGGGGCATTCCCGCTGGCCTACTCGGTGGTGCTGTCGGCGTTGTACCTGCCCCTGATCCTGATGCTGATCGGCCTGATTTTCCGCGGCGTCGCCTTTGAGTTCCGCTTCAAGGCCAAGGCGGAAAAACGGCACATCTGGGACAAGGCGTTCATCGGCGGATCGCTGACGGCCACGTTCTTCCAGGGCGTGGCGCTCGGCGCGTTCATCGATGGCTTCGAGGTGGTCAATCGCCAGTTTGCCGGTGGTTCGCTGGACTGGTTCACGCCGTTCACGGTGTTCTGTGGCTTGGCGTTGATCGTCGCTTATGCGTTGCTTGGCTGCACCTGGTTGATCATGAAAACCGAAGGCAAGCTGCAAGAGCAGATGCATGACCTGGCCCGGCCCCTGGCATTCGTGGTGCTGGCCGTGATCGGTGTCGTCAGTATCTGGACGCCGCTGGCCCACGCCGACATCGCCGCGCGCTGGTTCACCCTGCCGAACCTGTTCTGGTTCCTGCCGGTGCCGATCCTGGTGCTGGTGACGCTGTACGGCTTGCTCCGTGCGGTGGCCCGCAACGCCCACTACACCCCGTTCATCCTGACACTGGTGTTGATCTTCCTGGGCTACAGCGGCCTGGGCATCAGCCTGTGGCCGAACATCGTGCCGCCGTCCATCTCGATCTGGGACGCTTCGTCACCGCCGCAGAGCCAGGGCTTCATGCTGGTGGGCACGCTGTTCATCATCCCGTTGATCCTGGTGTACACCTTCTGGAGCTACTACGTGTTCCGCGGCAAGGTGACCCACGATGACGGCTACCATTGATCGACCTGCGGGGCGCTCGACATGACCAAACCTGATTTGAAAGAAATCGAGGCTGCCGAGAGGAAACCGCTCTGGCAGCGGCTCGGCTGGTTGTTGGCGATCTGGACCGGCAGCGTGCTGGCGCTGTTTGTCGTTGCCAGCCTGATGCGGATGTTCATGAGTGCGGCGGGGCTGACCACTCACTGATTGCCAAGCTTGGACGGGCTAAAAACCCTTGTGGGAGCGGGGGATTTATTTCCGGGCCTTGAGGATCACGAACTTAGGTGTCGCGGCCACTTGCTCGACCCCTCGGAACAGCCGCGCCAGTTTGCTGTGATAACCCAGATGGCGGTTGCCGACGATGTACAGCGCACCGCCGACCACCAAGGCCTCGCGAGCCTGCTGGAACATGCGCCAGGCGAGGAAATCGCCTACCACCTGCTGCTGGTGGAAGGGTGGATTGCACAGCACCACATCCAGTGACTGGGCTGGCTGCCCGGCGAGACCATCGGCGGCGCGCAAGGTCACGTCGCGCTCGCCCAATGCGGCTCGCCAGTTCTCGGCAGCCGATTGCACGGCCATGTACGACTCATCCACCAGGGTGTAGTGGGCCTCGGGATTGTGCAGGGCGCTGGCGATGGCCAACACGCCGTTGCCGCATCCCAGGTCCGCGACGCGAGCCGTCCCGAGGTTCTTCGGCAAGTGCGGCAGGAACGCACGGGTGCCGATGTCCAAGCCTTCGCGGCAAAAGACATTGGCGTGGTTGAGCAGTTCGATCTTGGGCTCATCCAGCCAATAGCGGGTAGGGTAGGGCGACACGGCTGGCGCCTTGGCTTCGGGCGTGGCAATCAACAGGCGTGCCTTTTTCACCGCCAGGGAGGCTTGCACGGGACCGATGTAGCGCTCCAGCAGATCGCCCGCGGCCCGCGGCAAGTGCTTGATCATCGCCGCGGCAATCACTTGGGCGCCTGGGGCCAGTCGACCTTGCAGGCGGATCAGTTGTTCCTCCAGCAGGGCCAGGGTTTTCGGTACCTTGATCAGGACGCGGTCGAAAGGCCCACTCCACGGTTCGCTGGCCGGCACAGTCGGCACGGCGTCGAAAGGCAAGTCGTTGCGCACCAGGTTTTTCCCCAGTGCCTGCAAGGCCAGGAACGAGTCGCCGCTGCTGGTGACACAGGCCTTGCCGGCCAGGCTGGCCGCGAGGGCGCCGAAGCTGTCGTTGAGCACCAGGACCCGGGTCGAAGCGGCGGGGTGTTGCTCGGCCAGGTGCGCAAGCAGGTATTCATCGGCCGCGTCGAAGGCTTGCAGCGGTTCGTTCTGCTGTTCGGGTTGGCGGATCAGGTCGAGTTGGGCGAAGGGGCTGTCGAGCAAGGGCATGGCTGGGACTCTGCAAATCAACGAATGTCCCGCTGCCCTGGGGCAGGTATCTGAGCGGGACCGCCTGAATGAACTGCGTCGCGCGCCAGGCGCGTCATCATTCAAGTGGAGCCGTAAATGGTACGTTTTTTTGCTGGACTTTACTCGCTGGTTTTTTGGTTCGGCAGTGCAGGCCTGCTGTTCAGATCACATGGATGTGGGCTGCCTTGGCGACGGCTGAAATCTTGTTGCTGACATTGAGTTTTCGCATGCAGCTGCACACATGGAAATTCACGGTGCGTTCGGAAAGGCAAAGGATCCTGCCCACCTCGGACGCTGTCTTGCCTTCGGCGGACCACCTCAACACTTCGATCTCCCGAGGGGATAGATGGTATTTGTGTCCGATGGCGACGTCGTCGGACAGCTTCTCGCTCGCCAGGGCATGCAGCGCCTGACTGGCAAAAATGGCGTAGCCGAGATTGCCATAATGCTCCTCGATATCGATGGGGCCGTGCGTTCGCGCCAGGCTGAACAGGCTGCAATAGACTCCTGGCACACCATGTACGGCTTGGGTCCAGCCATACTTGAGGCCCTGGCGGTTAAGTTCGCGCCATAACTTTGGGGCTTGGGCGAAAACGTTTTCATCCCAAAGGATGGGAAGAGGCGATTGATTGCAATGTGCTACCACTGGGTCGTTTGAAGCATGGCCATTCTGTTCATAAAACCTGTTCCACCCATAGGGATAGTTGTTCAGATTCACCTTGTTGGTGTGCTTGTCGGGAGTGCCGAGGTAGGCTGCGAATGCGCAATATTCAAATCCTTGATTGTTAAAGAAATTCAGCACTAGACGATAGGCAGTCTGTAAGTCTTTTTCACGAGCTAACTTCCTCAGCTGCAAGTCCTTCCACTTGTCCATCGCTCTCTCCTGGGTTGATACATCCTTGTGGGATCCAATCCATGATGGAGTTTTTAGTGTAGGACTATTCCTAACATGTAGTTGAATTTTTTATTTATCCTTACAGTATGTCCGTGAATGTTTAGTTGTTTATTTTACAAAACACTATGGTTGTATAAGTTTTGCCAAAAACAAGGCGGACCCCAGCGACAAGCTATGCCTAAATGCCACTACTGTTTGTCAGTGGTTATGCGTGCCACTTTGCGGGACACTATGGTCTCGCCTCATTGGAGTGGCTCATGACTGTCAGCGAAGAGAAATTCACCCGCCAGACCCTGCTCGACGTCCAGCCAGTGACGCCTCATCTGTTTACGTTGCGCACCACCCGAGACCGTGGCTTTCGTTTCCGCGCGGGGCAATTCGCCCGGCTGGGGGTGACCAAGGCGGACGGCACGACGGTCTGGCGAGCCTATTCCATGGTGTCTTCGCCGTTTGACGAATTTCTCGAATTCTTTTCCATTGTCGTCCCCCAGGGAGAGTTCACCAGCGAACTGAGCCGTTTGCGGCCAGGTGACGACTTGCTGGTGGAGCGCCTGGCGTTTGGCTACCTGACGCTCGATCGCTTCGTGGGTGGGCGGGATTTGTGGCTGCTGTCCACCGGGACGGGCGTGGCGCCATTTCTCTCGATCCTGCAGGACTTTGAAGTCTGGGAGAAATTCGAGCGAATCATCCTCGTGTACAGCGTGCGCGAGGCCCGGGAGTTGGCGTATCAGGAACTGATCGAGGGACTGCCCCAGCGCGATTACCTGGCGGAGTTCGCGCACAAGTTCCGTTTCATTGCGACCGTCACCCGCGAACAGCAGCCGGAGGCGCTCAACGGGCGGATCACCACGTTGATCGAGAATGGCGAGCTGGAGCGTGCGGCCGGTGTCGAGCTGACGCCCGAGCATTCTCGCGTCATGTTGTGCGGCAATCCGCAAATGATCGATGACACGCGCCAGTTGCTCAAGGCCAAAGGGCTGCAATTGAGCCTGAGCCGTCGGCCAGGCCAAGTGGCGGTGGAAACCTATTGGTAAAAAGAGGGCGTCCCGAGGACACCCTTTTTCATTTCGTCAGGAGCGTTCGTTCTGGGCCTTCAGCAGGTCGCGAATTTCGCTCAGCAGCAGCTCTTCGTTGGTCGGCACAGGGGGCGCGCTCGGGGCTACGGCCTCTTCGCGCTTGAGGCGGTTGATGACCTTGACGCCCATGAAGATGGCGAATGCGACGACGATGAAGTCGATGGTGCTCTGGATGAATTTGCCGTAGGCCAATACCACCGCAGGCGCATCGCCTTGGGCGGCCTTGAGCGTAATGGCCAGGTTGCTGAAATCCACCCCGCCGATCAGCAGGCCAATCGGAGGCATGACCACATCGCCGACGAAGGACGAAACGATCTTGCCGAACGCGGCGCCGATGATAATCCCGACGGCCATGTCGACGACATTGCCTTTGACCGCGAAGGCCTTGAACTCGCTAAGCACGCCCATGAGTTATTCCCTGTGATAGTTGGAAGATGAATGTCAGTGTAAGTCAGTCCAGCGAGTCCTGCTCAAAACACCGGCCTGCAAGCTTCAGTTATCGACCGGGTCCCTGAGGGAAAGTTTACAAAATGCCATCAATCGCGCGTGATACGCGGTTTTCGGTCGGGCCCCTACAAGGTTTTCTCTATCAACGCGGTACGGCATTTCTATTTAGGTTTTGCTTTTTCGAGCACTAGCCTCTGGATGGCGCACATGGATGCGCTCTATAACATCAGAGGAACACCTTTATGAACACTTCCCTTGGCCACGGGACTTACTCCCATCGCCGCGCTCTTGTTGTGCTGACTGCCAGCCTGTTGTCCTTGTCTGTCAACGCGGCGACCCTGACCCGGGATAACGGAGCGGCTGTCGGCGATAACCAGAACTCGCAGACGGCAGGCCCCAACGGCCCGACCTTGTTGCAGGACGTGCAGTTGATCCAGAAGCTCCAGCGTTTTGATCGCGAACGCATTCCCGAGCGTGTGGTGCACGCCCGCGGCACCGGCGCCCACGGCACCTTCACGGTGTCCAACGACCTCAGCGACCTGACCAAGGCCAAGGTCTTTGCCGCAGGCCAGGTCACCCCGGTATTCGTGCGTTTTTCCGCCGTGGTGCACGGCAATCATTCGCCGGAAACCCTGCGCGACCCCCGTGGTTTCGCCACCAAGTTCTACACCGCCGACGGCAACTGGGACTTGGTAGGGAACAACTTCCCGACGTTCTTCATTCGCGATGCCATCAAGTTTCCAGACATGGTCCATGCGTTCAAACCCGACCCGCGAACCAACCTGGACGATGATTCCCGCCGTTTCGATTTCTTCTCTCATGTTCCCGAGTCGACTCGCACCCTGACCGAGTTGTATTCCAACTCCGGCACGCCCGCCAGTTATCGTGAGATGGACGGTAATGGCGTGCATGCCTACAAGTTGGTGAATGCCAAGGGTGAAGTTCATTACGTGAAATTTCACTGGAAAAGTTTGCAGGGGCTGAAAAACCTCGATCCGAAAGAAGTGGTGAAAGTTCAGGGGCAAGATTACAGCCATATGACCAATGACTTGGTCAGTCACATCAATAAGGGCGACTTCCCCAAGTGGGACTTGTATGTCCAGGTGCTCAATCCCCAGGACCTGGCCAAGTTCGACTTCGATCCCTTGGACGCGACCAAGATCTGGCCGGGCGTGCCTGAGCGCAAAGTCGGGCAAATGGTCTTGAACCGCAATCCGGCCAATGTCTTCCAGGAAACCGAACAGGTGGCGATGGCGCCGGCCAACCTGGTTCCTGGCATCGAGCCTTCCGAGGATCGCCTACTCCAGGGACGGGTGTTTTCCTACGCCGATACGCAAATGTACCGGATAGGGGCCAATGCCCTGCAACTGCCGATCAACGCCCCCAAAGTAGCGGTGAACAACGGTAACCAGGACGGCGCGATGAACCCGGGCGCCAGCAGCACCGGCGTGAATTATCAGCCGAGCCGCCTGACACCTCGCGAGGAGTTGCAAGCGGCGCGCTACAGCCAGACCGCGCTGACCGGCAGCACCCAGCAAGCGAAGATCCAGCGCGAGCAGAATTTCAAGCAGGCCGGTGATTTGTATCGTTCGTTCAGCAAGAAGGAGCGCGATGACCTGATCGAGAACTTCGGTGGGTCGTTGGCGACTACTGATGACGAGAGCAAGCACATCATCCTGTCGTTCCTCTACAAGGCCGACCCGGAATACGGCACTGGCGTGGCCCGTGTCGCCAAGGGTGACCTGGCCCGGGTGAAGGCGCTGGCGGCAAAACTGAGCGACTGATCCGCAGCCAGGCAGGTGCATGACCTGTGGGGGCAAGCCTTGCTCCCACAATCATGCTCCCGCAGCCTTGAGTCATGAGGAGACGTCATGATGCGTAGATTCCTTTTATCGATACTCGCGGCCTGGTCGATGAGCGTGCTGGCCGACCAGCCAGTGCCCAGCGATCCGGCGGCGGCACGGCAACAGTTGCAAGACTATTACTTCGACGCGGCCCGCCGGGGCGACGTACCGATGCTCGATACCTTTATCGACGCCGGTTATTCGCTGGATATCCGCGATGAGAAGGGCTACACGGCGCTGATCCTGGCGGCCTATCACGGCCACGGCCCGGCGGTGGAACGGTTGCTGGCCGCCGGTGCCGATGCCTGTGCCCAGGACAAGCGCGGTAACACGGCGCTGATGGGCGCGATTTTCAAGGGCGAGGTGCAGATCGCGCGGCGTTTGCTGTCCACCGATTGCAGCCCGGACCAGCGCAACGGCGCCGGACAAACCGCCGCGATGTACGCCGGCCTGTTCAAGCGTGATGAGTTGCTCGATGCCTTGAAGGCCAAAGGCGCCGACCTGGACGCGCAGGATCCGTTGGGCAATACCGCAGCGGATCTGGCGAAGGGTGAAATCAGAATGCCGGCCCCGCAGTGAACCTTGGCTGGGCTATCATCGCGGTTTTTACCCGGAGTTCAGATGGCCAAGGCAAAGCGCATGTACGGCTGCACCGAGTGCGGCTCGACCTTTCCCAAATGGGCCGGCCAGTGCAGTGAATGCGGGGCCTGGAACAGCCTGACCGAAACCCTGGTGGAAAGCGGTGGCGCAGCCGCGCCCACTGGGCGCACGGGCTGGGCCGGCCAGCAGGCGCAGATCAAGACCCTGGCCGAAGTCAGCGTGGAAGAAATCCCGCGTTTTTCCACCGCCTCCGGTGAGCTGGACCGTGTATTGGGCGGCGGCTTGGTGGACGGTTCGGTGGTGTTGATCGGCGGCGACCCCGGTATCGGCAAATCCACCATTCTGTTGCAAACCTTGTGCAACATCGCCAACCGGATGCCTGCGCTGTACGTCACTGGCGAAGAGTCCCAGCAGCAGGTCGCCATGCGGGCGCGGCGCTTGGGGTTGCCCCAGGACCAGTTGCGGGTCATGACCGAGACCTGCATCGAAACCATCATCGCCACGGCGCGCCAGGAAAAACCCAAGGTGATGGTGATCGACTCGATCCAGACGATTTTCACCGAGCAGTTGCAGTCGGCGCCCGGCGGCGTGTCCCAGGTGCGCGAGAGTGCGGCGTTGCTGGTGCGTTATGCCAAGCAGAGCGGCACGGCGATTTTCCTGGTGGGCCATGTCACCAAGGAAGGTGCCCTGGCGGGGCCGCGCGTGCTGGAGCACATGGTCGACACCGTGTTGTATTTCGAAGGGGAATCCGATGGTCGCCTGCGTTTATTGCGGGCGGTGAAAAACCGTTTTGGCGCCGTCAACGAATTGGGCGTGTTCGGCATGACCGATCGGGGTCTGAAAGAAGTCTCGAACCCGTCGGCGATCTTTCTGACACGGGCCCAGGAAGAAGTACCGGGCAGTGTGGTCATGGCGACGTGGGAAGGCACCCGGCCGATGCTGGTGGAGGTGCAGGCGCTGGTGGACGACAGCCACCTGGCAAACCCACGCCGGGTCACCCTGGGCCTGGACCAGAACCGCTTGGCGATGCTGCTGGCGGTCCTGCATCGACACGGCGGTATTCCTACTCACGACCAGGATGTTTTCCTCAACGTCGTGGGCGGGGTCAAGGTGTTGGAAACCGCGTCCGACCTGGCGTTGATGGCGGCGGTGATGTCCAGCCTGCGCAATCGGCCGCTGCCCCATGACTTGCTGGTGTTCGGCGAGGTGGGGCTGTCAGGCGAGGTCCGGCCGGTGCCCAGTGGCCAGGAACGGCTCAAGGAGGCGGCCAAGCACGGTTTCAAACGCGCCATCGTGCCCAAGGGCAACGCGCCGAAGGAAGCGCCACAAGGGTTGCAGATCATTGCCGTGACGCGCCTGGAGCAGGCGCTGGATTCGTTGTTCGAGTAACACCGGTGCAAGGGACTTAGGTGGCAGCAAGCTTGTGTGGGAGCAAAGCTTGCTCGCGACGCAGGCGACTCGATTTTTTGAAGGGCCGCAGCGCCGCCATCGCGGGCAAGCCTTGCTCCCACAGAGAACCTGTTGCCATGAGGGATCGACGGCGTATCTAAATCTGGATCAACGCCGCCAACTCCCGCTCCAGCTCATCGTGATCGGCCAGGTTCAGTTCCACCAGCCGGCGCAGGTGGGCGATGGAGTCCAGGTCGATGTGTTCGCAGACGAAACCCAGATGGCCCTGGTCATTGTGGGCGAGCCGAACCTCCATCTTCACCTCGACGTCCTTGCCCAGGTGGATGTCGGCTTCGAAGGGCTCTTCGGGATCGCCGAGCCAGGGCTCGGGTTTTTCGATCAGCAGGCCTTTGAGGGACAGGTCCAGCAGCTTCACCGGCCAGATATATTGGCCCTGGCGCAGTTCGGTCCTGGCATGGAATTCGATTCGTACGAAGCGGCGGCGATCGTTCATCATGCATTTCCTCTGGAGATTCACTGACTATAGACCCAGATGGCGCACTATCGTCACCGTTGGCCGGTGACAGACGAATGTCGGGTGTGGCCTTTGCGTTCGTTAGCGCTAAACTCCGGTGGCTGTCTTTCTTGTCCACCCTGGCTGGAATATAAAAATGAACAACAATAATAGCCTGCTGCGCCATATACCCTGGCTTCTGCTGGCCGTCGCGGGAGCGTGCGCACTGGGCGTCGTGGCCTTGCGCCGCGGCGAAGCCATCAATGCCCTCTGGATCGTCGTCGCCG